>NZ_JAXIOM010000040.1:0-37217 GCF_049311025.1 Arthrobacter sp. 3Tela_A | reverse complement strand
GCGGGCCCGCCGCCCCCCCCCCCCCCACTTTAATCATGTATAGAAGAATTCGACAGACGACCGAAAAGGGACATGAAGCCGTCTCGGCAGTAAGCACCCGTTACCCGCCTTACGCGCCGAGGGGGAAATGCGCTGCCCGCGATGTACAGTAAATCGGTGATCATTTGATCACGTTTGGTGCTTTGTCCTGCATGCTCGACGGCGTGCATCTAACGGGGGAGGACAGATGGTCGAAAAGCTCACATTGTCGTGGAAGGATCTTCGCGATTTGGATCTAGATCCTGAAAACCCGCGCCACGAGCGGGGACTTTCGAGATCTGAAGTTATAGCGCAGTTCGTTAAAAGAGAGAACATCAAGCCTCTCGCCCGTGACATAGCGCGACACGGACTCAGTCCGCTCGAGCGCTTCGGCGCCATCAAAGATGCCGAGAACGAGTTGGTGGTCGTTGAAGGCAACAGACGCCTCTGCGCACTCATGCTTCTGCACGACCCATCATTGGCCCCGACGCCGGAAGAACGGCGGAGCTTCGAACGTCTCGGCAGGTATTTTGATCCTTCAGGCATCGAGATCGAACTCGAGGTGTTCGAGTCTCGTGAAGAGGCCAACATCTGGCTGGAGCGTAAACACCAGGGAGAGAACAATGGCCTCGGGACCCGTAGCTGGAACCCAGTTCAGCAAGCTCGCCACTTTGGTGACACCGGAAACACTCTCGCCCTAGCTCTAATCGACTACGCCGTTGAGAAAGGCCTCATCAGCCCTGATCCGGACGGCATCTTGACGACAGTCACACGGTTCATGTCAAACCCCTATGTTAGACGTCATGCCCTTCTAATTAGCACCGGGGCAAGCGATACGGAGTTTCGCTTCAGCGGAACCCGATCACTCTTTAACCGACGACTGCAACGATTGCTCACCGACATCACCGACGGCACCAACGGCGCTACCTCACGGACGACGGCCGCAGATCGTGAAAAGTATGCGAAAGAACGCCTTGTTCCAATGAGCGATGGTGATCTTGTGGAAGATGAGGACACCGACGACGTCACTGCCGTGCCGGCAGACCAGCCTACCCGCAACGCTGGCACCAGCAGCAATGGAAACACAGACAACGGTTCGGGCTCGACCCCCCCCGGAGAAGGCACTACCGATCCCGAAGCAGACGCCCGAAACACGTCAGGTGAAACCGGTAGCAGCGCACCGGCGCCCAACAGACGCAATAAGCTAGTGGATCCGGACGACTTTCATCCGAGCTTTCGAGACAACGGCCTACGCCGCATTCTCGGTGAGTTGCACCTCGTCACCAGAAGGACGCCTGCGCTTGCCACGGTTGGTGTGAGGATTTTTATTGAGGCTATAACGGTGTCCTACGTCGAGAATAGAATCGGACAGCAAGTTCAAGACCGCTTTAAGCTGCACGTCATAATGCATCAGGCTCTTGGCGACATCAAAACGAAAATCCAGCAGAATCTCCTGGATGCCTCCACCAAAGAAAAAGGTGCCATCCAGCTCCTACACAACCGCGTCACTGATCCGAGTTACCTTTTCAGCGCTGCTTATCTTGGCGCGGTGGCTCACGGCACCGCTTTCCCGCAATGGGAGCAGGTTACCGCAGCGTGGGATGAAATTGCTCCAGCACTGATGGTGCTATCCACCAATTGTGAA
This sequence comes from Arthrobacter sp. 3Tela_A, assembly GCF_049311025.1. Classification (NCBI taxonomy): domain Bacteria; kingdom Bacillati; phylum Actinomycetota; class Actinomycetes; order Micrococcales; family Micrococcaceae; genus Arthrobacter; species Arthrobacter sp. 3Tela_A. The sequence goes on along the minus strand of NZ_JAXIOM010000040.1, from coordinate 35,554 downwards.
GCCCCCATCGAAGGGCGCGAAGACTGATTCCATTTAAATTTACTAACTATTATCGCGCGACATGAGACTAAGAATATAATCTATGCCAGTTACACCATCACCACTCCGATATCCGGGCGGAAAGGCCGCGCTATATGCGATGACCGAACAGCTGCTGCGTGAGAATCGGCTCAGGAAGCGCACATACGCTGAACCATTCGCCGGTGGTGCAGGGCTAGCTCTTCGCCTGCTCTACGAGGGAGTCGTACGACGCATTGTGTTGAACGATTTAGATCCTGGTATTTTTTCGTTCTGGAATTGCGTGCTAAAGGATCATGAGCGCTTCCTTGACGCTATGCGATCCACTCCTGTCACCGTCGAAGAATGGCTCTTCCAGCGGGACCTACACCGAGCCGCGGTCGAGCCCTCTTTCGAACTCGGCTTCGCGACCTTTTTTCTGAATCGCACGAACCGGTCTGGAGTCGTCAAAGGCGGCGTTATCGGTGGGCTCAATCAGGAAGGCGCCTACAAAATTGGGTGCCGATATAACGTCAATGACCTCACAGAAAAGATCCTGCGCATCGCCCGCTATCGCGACGATATTGAGCTCACGCGGCTAGATGGCGAAGTCTTCCTGAAGGAAATGGACAAGAGGGATAAGGTTCTCTTCTTTGTCGACCCCCCTTATTACCTCAAAGGATCCGGGCTGTACACCAACTTCTACGTCGCGGCTGATCATCAACGGCTAGCTGGAACAATCCACGATCTAGATAACCCCTGGATTCTTACTTATGACAACACACCAGAGATAACACGCCTCTATACGCACCATCGCCAACACACCTTCGATCTGAACTATTCTGCAGGGATTAAGCGGGTGGGGACCGAGCTCATGGTTACTAGCCCCGATTTTGTTCATTTCACGTCCCCTCGCCTAAGGGGGTCTGAGCCCACTCAAAGTGCGGACGCCGCCAACTTCTAACTTCTAACTTCTAACTTCTAACTTCTAACTTGCCACCATGCAGGCGTAGCCCTAGGTGACTTACTTCCTGCACTGATTCGTTTGGTGCTCAGCAGTTCTCGGAGGGGGATCAAATTACCCTCGGCGGTCAAGAGTCTTTATTTCCTGGATTTCAGCGACCCAAGTTCTAATTGTTGCGTGATTTGTCCGCATCATTTCGCCTGCTGCCCTCAGGCTGTAGCCTGCATCGATTAGCTGGCGGGCCAGCTCGACGTTCATGGCTTCAACGGCTTGCTGCAAGTCGTTCAGCGCATCTGCATGCGCTCGGAAATCCTGATGAATATACTCCTCCCCCACCCCCTCGTCGTCGGCTTGAATTCCTTGGCCGGGTTCCCGACTGAAAATGCGGCCGGCATGGGCGAGCGATGCCCTAAAGGACTCCCATACTGGTTGCTCGTCCGACCACGTCTGTACCCACGATTGCCTTCTAGCCATAGACCTAAACTACTTGCGGTTGTACATAACCACAACATGGTCTACGGTGGTTGTGTACAACCGCTTAGCGGTATGGTCGGTCACTGGTACACACCAGTCCACAACGAAGGGAGCCACATGGCTCAGTACAAGTTGGCAGATGGCGAGAAGTTCATTGCCATGTCGATGGGAATGCGCGATGCCGAGTCCATTCAGCAGCGCATGAACCGCGAGACCGGCGAAGTTAAGGTGGGTCCCACCGGAAAGCCCTCCTACGCTTCAGGGGTGGTGGCTATCCGTGCCGATGGTAGCGGTCAGGACCGAGGCGTAACTATCGCTGTCGAGGAGTACCGCGCGTACCCGATGGGGACAACCCTCCATACCGATGGCATTACCGTCATCACCCCGTACGTTGCAGACGGTGGACGACAGGGCCTCTCCGTCCTTTGTGAACGCCTCGTGCCGGTAAACGCATCCCCCGCAAAGGGTGACGCCTGATGATTCGCCAGGACGCCATACACGAGTTTGATCGCCCGCACACGAAGCCGTCGGGCATTGAGGCATCCATCATCAGGGGTTGTGGCTTGGGGGCCTTGAAAAATCGCCGTGCGTTACGGGAAATCTCCGTGAGGGAGGTACACAATGAGCTCCACTTCTAAACTTCAGCAGGCCTCATTGCTCGAGTGGATCATCAGCAGCTCGTTGAGTTTGCTGATGAAGTTGATCGGCTTTGCTTGGGTGACTATCACGTGGCTGACCGCGATCGCGGGCATCACGTTGTACTACCCGGATCCCTTGGCCATTGCCGCCCTGACGGCGATTTTGGTGGTGCTGGGGATTTGGTTCTTCCGGACACGTTCGCCCTTAGCTGGAGCCATGATTCCTGGGGTCTCCGAGACTCTTCGCATCCAGAAGCGGATGGCGGCGCGCCACGGCCAAGAATTGGCCGAACGCATGTCCTTGCTTAACCGTCATCAGCTTGATTCGGGGCTCGGTACGGCCCGGCGGCTACGCCATCCTCGTGCAAAGACCAGCAAGCCCATCGTGGTGGACGGGTGGAACTTGATTGCGCCCGGTGGCGACCGTAACCGGCTTCGTCGTCAAATCGAAGAGATGATGGATGTAGTTGGAGGCGTTGCCGTGGAGGTGACGGGGTCCAAGGGCGTTTACTCTGTGGTAATCCACCGAGTAAACCCGCCCAATCCCCTCGACGAGATTCGTGATTCCGCATCACCTAAAGGCAGTCTCCATCCGTTTAGGGTGGGCAGATTCCAGGACGGCACCGATGCATACGTTGACCTCCGCGATGCGTCCCATATAGCTATTCAGGGGATGAGCCGGTCGGGCAAGTCCGTCTTCTGCTACGGGCTCTTGAGCCAGCTTTCCAGACTGTCCGAAGTGCGCGTTATGGGTGTAGACCCGAACTCGATACTTCTGGCGCCTTGGAAACATCGGGCCCGAACTGGAGACATAGCCTTGGGCTCAGACCCTGCCACTGCTCTGGACGTTATCGACCGAGCGGTGAGTGTCATGTCCGAACGTTTCTCAGACCTCCTTCGAATGCGTGTTGAGAAGCTCGAAGACTTCACTCCTGATTCTCCGCTCGTTGTGGTTGTCCTCGAAGAGTTCCCCGCGATCATCCGCGCAGCGGAGATTCATGATTCATGCGTCAAGCCTGCCGAACGGCTCCTACCGCGCATCCGCGGGCAGATCAGCCGCCTCGTCTCGGAGGGAGCCAAAGTAGGGGTGCGGGTGATCATCGTTGTTCAACGCGCGGATGCGTCCATCATTGAAGGATTTACCCGCGCCCAGTTGGGGACTCGAATCACCTTTAGGGTGGACACCCCCGACGCTATCAAAATGCTTCACCCAGTGGTCGATCCGAACATGTCAGCCATCGTTCGGAGCTTTCAAGACGGTCGTTGCCTCTTTTGGAACCACGGGAGTGAAGACCTTATGCAAGCGGACTACACGGACTACACGACAACTTATCTGAACCGTGTTGAGGGAGGCCACAACGATGCCTGAAGCACTCATGACTTCGGCGGAAGTGGCGGACCTCCTCGGTGTTTCCAAGTCGACGCTCTCACGTTGGCGCACTCTGGGTGGTGGTCCCGTCGAGGTCGAGGATGCACTCGTGTGGTTGACGCCGACGACGCCGCGATACCGACGCCCACTCCTCATGTCGTTCCTCGTGGGGACTGCTGCGTAATGGCATACGTACGAAAGCTTTCTTCTGGGCGCTGGCAGGGAATCGCAAAGAGCGGCCGAGAGCGGCTCGGAACTAAGGTTTACGACCGGCGCGTGGATGCCATCGCATGGGCCGAACGGGTTGAGGCAACCGCTGCCGGGGGCGTCGATATTAGGGCGGGTCGAAGTACAGTCAAGAGCCTGTTATCCGAGTGGGTGGAGCTTCGCCACTCGACCGTGTCTCCCACGACTGCGATTACTGACTCCCAGCTTCTTCGCCTCGTTTCGCCTGCCTTGAAAGCACGCACTGTAGGGGCAGTTCGGGTCATAGACATTGAGAAATGGTTTCTTCACTTGCGGAAGTCGGGACAGTCCGATGCATCCATTAAGCGCTATCGAGCAAGCATCTCCAGCTTCTTTGCCTGGACCGTAAAGGAACACCGGCGACTGGATAATCCGGTCAAAAATGCCGTGTTGCCGACTCGACTGACACCGGCGAAAGAGATGCGCCCATTCACCGAAACGGAGTTTGAGGAAGTCGTGCAGTTAGTCCGCCAGAAATCAGAGCACTTGGCCAACGTTTTGCTTGTGTTGGGATGGACGGGATTACGTTGGGGTGAAGCACGAGCATTGCGTGTCCTGGATCTACAACGCGTCCCTAGCCCGGCTCTGAGGGTTGCCCGGTCGCAGACGGAAGGCCAAGCCATCAAGGTGACAAAAGGGCGGTCTGTGCGTCGGGTACCACTGCGGGACGCTCTCGTGCCAGTCGTTCTTCGCATGGCCGAAAACAAGCGCCCAACAGACTTTCTGTTTACGGGTCCCGACAACGGCCAATTGTGGGCGGCGGCATTCAAGCGTACGACCGGGTGGAGTGAGGTCAGCCAGGGCCGTCGTCTGCACGACTTGCGTCACACGGCTGCCTGCACATGGCTGAGTCGAGGTGTCGACCTGAGCACCGTCGCAGCATGGATGGGTCATGCCTCTGTAACGACAACAAATGGGTACCTGCATTACCTCGGCACCAGCGCCGACCGAGCGGGACTCGAACTGCTAAACAGCCCCCGGGGTGCATATGGGGCGCTTACGGTCGAGATCAACGACCGATGATCCTTGTGGAGCTTAGGGGAATCGAACCCCTGACCTTTTCATTGCGAACGAAACGCTCTACCAACTGAGCTAAAGCCCCATGCCTGTCCGGATAACCGGCCTTGTCAGGCTACGCCGATTCTATGCACCCGCCTAGTCCACGGGCAAAATGCCGGATCCTCCTTGAGCGCCTGCAGGCCCGCCGCTAGGCTCGCGGCAAGCGCGGCGGTTGAGGTCGGCACCCGTGAGCGGCGTCGCCGGGCTTCTTCTCCCACCCAGGTATTCCCCTCAGAAGGAGCACACCTTGAGCCTGATTCGAGACATGCTGACGTCCCACCCCGCAGGGAACTCGACCGTGGACATGGATGCCGTGGCCGCAGCCATCGAGGCCTGTTTCGACTGCGTCCAGACCTGCACCGCCTGCGCGGACGCATGTCTGGGCGAGGACATGCTCGGGGACATGGTCAGCTGTATCCGCACCGACCTTGACTGCGCCGAAATCTGCGGAGCCACCGGCAAGGTGCTGGCCCGCGCCGGCAAGGACTACGCGTCCGTTGCCGACCTGGTCCGGGCCTGTGCCGCCGCCTGCCACCGCTGCGCGGCCGAGTGCGAGCAGCACGCCGCGGCCCACGACCACTGCCGCATCTGTGCCGAGGCCTGCCACCGATGTGCGGCAGCCTGCGATGCGCTCCTGCTGACGATCGGGTCCTGAGCGCCGGGGGCGCGCACCGGGGGTGCGCCGGGGGCGCCTGGGTGGGGCTCACCGGTCCGGGGCCGACGACGGGTGCCGCGGGGTCTGCTGCGGCGGACTCTGCCGTTCACCTCGGCGGCTTCGGTTCACACCTCTTGGCCCGGATCGTGCCGTCTCACTGGCCGCGGAACCCTCCGGTTTGGGACATCCCTCCGGATCGGGACTCCGCCCTCGGCGGTTTCCCCGCAGCCTGGGACATCCCTCCGATTTGGGACTGCTTCCCAGGGCACATTCCCTCCGTTTGGGGACAATCCGTACGGTTTGGGACTTTCCTGCACGGCGCCGCGGCAGGGAAGTCCCCAAGTGGCAGGGAAGTCCCAAAACGGAGCAGACTCGACCGCCCAAGCCTGCCGACCCGCACAGCTGCAGGCCATCACGATCCCGCGACGCTAAAGCCGGCCGCACCGGCGCCCCAGTCCGGCGGCAGGTCCAGACCTAGCTTGGCCCCAGCCGCGCCCAGCAGGCACCACCACCCCCAGCCAGCCCCCGGCACCCTACTTCCGCGAGCGCATTCCCCGCGCCAGGACCCAGGCCAGCGGCGTCATGACCGCGATCAGCGCCACCGGGTTCGGCCGGAAGACCGCAGGGCTGCCATCCTTCGCGGCATAGACGCCCAGCGGCAGCACCACTCCGCCGCCCCCGCCTCCGCCATCGCCGTCGGCATCTCCCCCGCCGCCGAAGCCGGCCTGGACCAGCGCCACCGGCACCAGGGTCTCGGAGCCAACCTTCACAGGCTCGCCGTAGGCCCGCGTGACTGCCAGAGACTTGAAGGACTCGGACAGGCTCGCCACGATGTTCACGACGGTCCCCCGGCAGCCAGCATTCCCCGCACGTACGCAGCCTGGCCCACGTGTTCCAGGCAGTCGGCCAGCGAGCTGATCAGCCGTACCCCAAGGGTGACGGGCGGATCCCAGGACGTGTCCACCACCCGGTCCAGATCAGCCGCCGACAGGCCTGATACAAAGGCAATAGTCCGGGCACTCACGGCGTCGTAGTAGCCCTGAAGCACGTCCCCGGACTGCACCTGCACCTTGGCAACCTGTTCGGAGGTGTGCCCGTACCCGGTGTCCTCGGCGTCCAGCGGCAGGCCAACCCGGTCCACCCAGCCCTCGGCGGTCCACACCTGCTGGTGACCGGCGACGTCGGCGAGCTGGGCATCTTCCACCCGGGCAAGGTGCCAGATCAGCCAGGAGATCGAGTTGCCGTCAGGATACGGCCGGTGGTTCAGCTCGTTGGCACTCAGCCCGTGCACCACCCGCCGCACTGTGGAGGGAAGACGTCCGAACGCATCGACCAGCAAGTCACTTGATTCCATGGGAACTCCTCTGCAGGTCCAAAGTGGTTGCACGCCACTGTGCCAGTTCGTCGCAGCCGATAAAAGGGGAAGCACGACGCCGGACCGCCGGTTTACTGCGGACCGGAGAGTTTTTGCGGGAACCGGGGTTGCAGCGGCGCCCTCCGCTCCTAAACTGACCGGATGGAGTGGATCGACGAACGTCCCACTTGGCTGCCGCCCATCCCGCCCCCGCACCGCGGCCGGGCACGGATCGTTGCGGGGATCCTGCTCGTCAGCGCCGTGATGATCGCCGTGCTGGTTACCGCTTTTGTGGGCGGAACGATTTCCATGTACTTGTGGTGGCCGCTGGCCGGCGGACTGCTTCTGCTTGGCTCGGGCCTGCTGAGCCGCCGCCGGCTCCCCTAGCTCCCTCTTTCCACGCCGCCGATCCGTCGTAATGTGGAAAAGTTCGGCGTACCGAACTTGTTTAAACAGGATGCCGAACTTATTGTTTTCCGCATGACGACGACGTTGACTTCCAGCCTGCGCCGCCTGGCTCTACTGCCCGCCGCTGCCGCGCTCTTCGCCCTGTCCGCATGCTCAGGACCCGCCGACGCAGACAGTGCCGAGGACAAGCCCGTTGTCCTGACCACCTTCACCGTGCTGGCAGACATGGCCGCTAACGTGGCTGGCGAGCACCTGCAGGTCGAGTCCATCACCAAGGCCGGAGCCGAGATCCACGGCTACGAGCCCACCCCCGGGGACATCCGCAAAGCGTCGGGGGCAGATCTGATCCTGGACAACGGCATGAACCTCGAGGCCTGGTTCGAACAGTTCACCGCGGACCTGGACGTTCCCCGGGTGACAGTCAGCGACGGCGTGGAACCGGTCAACATCGCCGAGGACGCCTATAAAGGGCTGCCCAACCCGCATGCCTGGATGTCCCCACTGAACGCCCAGGTCTACGTGGACAACATGGCGGACGCTTTTGCCGAGCTGGATCCTGAAAACGCGGATGCCTTCCGCACCAATGCCGAGGCCTACAAGCAGGAACTGCAGGACGTCCAGGACCAGCTGGTCACCGAGCTCGGCGCGCTGCCGGAAAACCAGCGTGCACTGGTGACCTGCGAAGGGGCGTTCTCCTATCTGGCCCGCGACGCCGGGCTCACCGAGCGCTACATCTGGGCTGTGAACGCAGAACAGCAGGCCACCCCGCAGCAGATCGCCGCCACCATCGAATTCGTCAAGGACAACCAGGTCCCCGCCGTCTTCTGCGAGTCCACCGTCTCCGATGCCCCGATGCAGCAGGTGGTCGAGGCCACGGACACCGCGTTCGGCGGCGTCCTCTACGTCGATTCGCTCTCCGAAGCGGACGGCCCGGTGCCCACCTACCTCGACCTGATCCGCCACGACACCCAAACCATCATCGCCGCACTCACCGGGACCGGCGGACAGTGAGCACACCGGCACTGGAACTGGACTCCGTGACGGTGAAGTACGACGACGTCACGGCACTTGAGAACGTCAGCCTCACCGTCCAGCCGGGCCGGGTCTGCGGGCTGGTGGGCATGAACGGTTCCGGCAAGTCCACCCTGTTCAAGTCCCTTATGGGCCTGGTGAAGCCAGCCGCCGGAACGGTCCGGCTCAGTGGCCTGACTCCGGCGAAGGCACGCAAATCCGGTCTGGTCGCCTACGTTCCGCAGAGTGAGGACGTGGACTGGACCTTCCCGCTCAGCGTCCGCGACGTGGTGATGACCGGGCGCTACGGCCACATGGGCCCCACCCGCCGGCCCCGCACTGCAGACCGGGCCGCCGTCACCGAGGCCCTGGCCCGGGTGGAGCTGACCGACCTGGCGGACCGGCAAATCGGCCGCCTCTCCGGCGGGCAGAAAAAACGTGCCTTCGTCGCCCGCGGCATTGCCCAGGGCGCGTCCGTACTGCTGCTCGATGAGCCGTTCGCCGGCGTCGACAAGCGTTCAGAGGCAACCATCACCGCGCTGCTCCGGGAACTGGCGGCAGACGGCCGGACCATCCTCATCTCCACCCATGACCTGCATGCCCTCCCCCAGCTGGCCGACGAGGCGGTGCTTCTGATGCGCCGTGTCCTGGCGCACGGCGCACCGCAGGACGTCCTGCGGCCGGAGCAGCTGGCCCGCGCATTCGGCCTCAACGTGCTGGACGACGGCGCTCCCGTTCCGGCCGGGGCGCTGAATGCCGGGACGCCGAAAGCAGGCAACGCATGATTGAACTGCTCACCGACCCGCTGTCCTACGACTTTATGGTCCGTGCCATGGCCACAGCCGTGATCGCGTCCGTGGTGTGCGGAGTGCTGTCCTGCTGGCTGGTGCTGATCGGCTGGTCCCTGATGGGCGACGCCGTGTCCCACGCTGTGCTGCCCGGCGTCGTTCTGGCCTACGTGGTGGGTGCACCGTTCGCGCTGGGTGCGGTGATCTTCGGGTTCCTGGCCGTGGGCCTGATCGGCCTGGTCCGCGATACCAGCCGGATCAAGGAAGACGCGGCGATCGGGATCGTCTTCACCACGCTGTTCGCCGCCGGACTGGTGCTGATCTCCGTGACGCCGAGCCAGACGGACCTGAACCACATCATCTTCGGCAACCTGCTGGGTGTGAGCTCCGCGGATCTGGCGCAGGTCGCCGTCCTGGCCGTGCTGACTCTGGCCGTGCTGCTGTTCAAGCGCCGCGACTTCACCCTGTACGCGTTCGATCCCACCCAGGTCCACGCCGTCGGGCTTAATCCGCGGCTGCTCGGAGCCGCGCTGCTGGGGCTCCTGGCGCTCACCGCCGTCGTCGCCCTGCAGGCCGTGGGCGTGGTCCTGGTGGTCGCGATGCTGATCATCCCCGGCTCCACCGCCTACCTGCTCACCGACCGGTTCAGCCGGATGCTGCTGATCGCCCCGGCCCTCGCAGCCGGCTGCGCGGTGGCCGGCATCTACGCCAGCTACTACCTGGACACCGCCACGGGTCCCATGGTGGTGCTGGCGCAGGGCGCCGTTTTCACCCTCACGTATCTTTTCAGCCCACGTCAGGGCGTGGTTGGCCGTGCCGTCTCGGCCCGGCGGCGGCGCCGTACGGCAGCCGCCTGAGCCTATGATGGGCGCATGACTCCTGCGTCCAACGGCTCCGGCTCCCAGTCCCAGACCCTGTCCCGCGGGATCCAGGCGCTGGAGCTTCTGGCCGAATCGGAGACGCCGCTGACCATTGCTGAGCTCTCCGCGGGTTTGGGTGTGCACCGCTCCATTGCCTACCGGATCCTGCGCACGCTGGAGGCCCACTCGCTGGTGATGCGCGACGACGCCGGCCGGGTTTCGGCCGCACCCGGACTCGCCGCGCTGGCCCGCGGAGTCTCCCGCGACCTGCAGTCCGCCGCGCTCCCGGAGCTGACGGTACTGGCGAACGAACTGTCCATGACGGCGTTCATCGCTGTGTGGGACCAGCACGACTGCGTCACCCTGGTCGCCGTCGAACCCCGGCACAGCCGCACTGCACTGATCCAGCGGCCGGGCACCCGGCACTCCTTTACTGCGGGCGCCCCCGGCATCGCGATCCAGTCAGCGGTCTCCGAGGAGCACTGGAACCGGCTCGCTCCCGGGCAGCCGTACCGTGAAGAGGCGCGGCTGGCCCGCCGCCGCGGCTACGCGACCAGCCACAGCGAGGTGATCGACGGCGTCGGCTCCGTCGCCGTTCCGGTGCAGGTGCCCGGGCAGCTGCCGGCGTCCCTCTCGGTCGTGTACTTCGGCACCGGCAAGGACGACGCCGGAATCGGCGCCCGGCTGATCGAGAGCGTGCAGCAGATCGAGGCGCAGCTGCACTAGAAGCTGACTTCCGCTCCGGCTTGTCCGCCTCGCTCCGCTTTGTGACATTTGCTCCGCGGCGCGGCGGAGCGTTTACCCACAACGGAGCCATTCCGGCCCAATCCGGGTTAGGCAAGCTTTCTCTTGCTGGAAACCGGGACGGAAGGGGCCTAAAACGAAAGCATGGCCCTTAACCGTGTGTCCTTCCAGAAGGCAGTCCGGCACTACCCCGTAGTGGCTGCCACGGTAGTTGTGCTCGCCGTCGTCCTTATTCTGTGGGGCACCGGCGCCGCCGCTCCCGCGCAGTGGATCGCCAGCCTGTACACGCTCGGAATCGTAGGCATCACCGGCTACGGCATGGTGCAGGACATTCGGCGCGGGCACTACGGCCTGGACATCCTCGCCGTCATCGCCATGCTCGCCACGGTTGCCGTGGGCGAGTACATTGCGTCCCTGATTATCGTTCTGATGCTCTCCGGCGGCGAAGCGCTGGAGGACTACGCTGCCGGACGCGCCAAGGGCGAACTCGATGCCCTGCTGGACCGTGCCCCGCAGATCGCGCACCGGCTGCCCTCCGAGACGGACACGGGTGGCAATCCGGTCTCCGGAAAACCCGCGGCCGAACTGGCCGAAGACATTCCCGCCACGGAGGTGGCGGTGGGCGATATCCTGCTCGTCAAACCCTCCGAAGTGGTGCCCGTTGACGGCGTGCTGCTCTCCCCAGCCGCTGCCTTCGATGAGTCGTCCCTGACCGGTGAAGCAATTCCGGTCTCCCGCTCCGCAGGGGATGCGGTGATGAGCGGTTCGGTCAACGGCACACACGCGGTGCGCATCCAGGCCACCGCGACGACGGCGGACAGCCAGTACCAGCGCATCGTTGCCCTGGTGCAGGAGGCCTCGGAGTCCAAGGCTCCCGTGGTGCGGCTCGCGGACCGCTTCGCTGTTCCCTTCACCATCGTTTCCCTGCTGATCGCCGGCGTAGCCTGGGCCGTGTCCGGGGACCCGGTCCGGTTCGCGGAAGTGCTGGTGCTGGCCACACCCTGCCCGCTGCTGATCGCCGCTCCCGTAGCGTTTATGGGCGGCATGAGCCGCTCCGCCCGGCACGGCATCATCGTCAAGGGCGGAGCCACCCTGGAACAGCTCGCCGCCGCGAAGAGTGCCGCCTTCGACAAGACCGGCACCCTCACCTACGGCCGGCCCGAGCTGGTCTCGGTGAACCCGGTCAACGGTTTCACAGCCGATGAGCTGCTGGGACTCGCGGCCTCCGCGGAGCAGTACTCCTCCCACGTGCTGGCCGCTTCCGTGCTGGCTTCCGCCGAGGAGCGCGGCCTGGCCGTACAGCCCGCGGACACCGCCCAGGAAGTGGCGACCAACGGCGTCGAGGCCTCCATCGGCGGGCGGACCGTGCGCGTTGGCAAGCGCCGGTTCATCGAGGAAGTGGACGCCGCCACGCAGGCTGCGGACCTCAAACCGGGACAGATGGTGGTTTACCTCAGCGTGGACGGACGCTTCGCCGGCACCCTGATCCTCAGCGACACGGCACGTGAAAACGCCGCCGAGACTCTGGAACGCCTGCGCGGGCTGGGGATCCGCGAGACCGTGATGCTCACCGGCGACGGCCTGGCCACCGCCGAAAGCATGGGCCGTGCCGTCGGCATTACCGATGTGCGTGCCGAGCTGCTCCCAGAAGACAAGGTGAAGGCCGTGGCTTCGCTGCCGGTGCGGCCGGTGATCATGGTGGGCGACGGCGTCAACGACGCCCCGGTGCTGGCGGCTGCCGACGTCGGAATCGCCATGGGCGCCCGCGGCTCGACGGCGGCCAGCGAGTCCGCCGACGCCGTGATCGTCGCGGACGACATCTCCAAGGTCGCCACCGCCATGGACATCAGCAAGCGGACCATGCGGGTGGCGCTGGGCAGCATCTGGCTTGGCATCGCCCTGAGCGTGGTGCTAATGCTGGTGGCAGCTTTCGGCTACATTCCGGCTGTGGCCGGGGCGCTGACCCAGGAGCTTGTGGACCTGGCCACCATCCTCAACGCACTGCGTGCCCTCCACGGCAAGACTCTGTTCCGGCGGGCGGGCCAACCCGCTCCGGTGGCTTCAGCGCCGGTCCCCGGTTCCGTCTAGGCGGACTTTCCGCGGCCCAGTTATGCCGCAAACCCGGCGCCCGGCTGCCGGGATCCCCCCGCGCGCGCCCACCCTTCCCACGATCTGTGGCTGACGGGACGGATGAGGTCACATCAGTCAACAGGTGTCACGGAACGTGGGAAGCGCGGCCCGGCACGAGAGCCCTGGAACGATTCACCAGCCCGCGCCAGGCCGTTCCGGCGTCATAATCTCCGCATTCATTGAAGGCGCATTCAGGGGCCGAATACGATCGGGGCACCGTTTGAACACTCGCTTTCGCCATTGATCCGGGATGGAACATGTCTGCACTGATCGAGCCCGAGGGCCTGCCCCGCCCCGCTGTTACCGCTGACGACGCCGTCCGGCTGGCCGGGGAGATCTACGGCCTGGAGGTGTCCCGGGTCAAGGAGCTGGGCAGCCAGCAGGACCGGAACTTCCGGCTCACCGCCCCGGACGGCACCCGGCAGCTGCTCAAGATCAGCAACCCGGCGTTCACCCGCACGGAAATCGAAGCGCAGAACGCCGCCATGGAGCGGCTCGCCGCCGCCGGGTTTGCCACGCCCCTGCCGCAGCCGTCCGTCAACCGGGAACTGGTGGAAAACGCAGTGTTGGACGGGCGGGAACACTGTCTGCGGCTGCTGAGCTTTGTGGAAGGAACCCCGGTCATAGACCGGCCGCATCTGGGAGCGCCCCTGCGCGCTGCGCTCGGCGAGTGGCTGGGACGGACCAGTAAAGCGTTTGCCGGCTTTGAACATCCGGGCCTGGAACGCTCCCTGCAGTGGGACCTGCGGAACGGTGAAGACGTGGTGGCGGCACTGGTGCCCTTCGTCCGCGAGAAATGGAAACAGGCCCTGCTGCTGCAAACGCTCGAGCGGGTCGGCACCGCGCTAACCCCGCTGAAAGACCAGTTGCCGGTCCAGGCAGTGCACGGTGACATGACTGATGACAACGTGGTCTGCACCCCCGGCGTCGGCGGCGGTGTGGAACTGGCCGGGATCATCGACTTCAGCGACGCGATGTACAGCTGGCGGGTAGCCGAGCTGGCCATTGGATGCTCCGCCCTGCTCCACCACGATCCGGCGAACCCGCTCACCGTGCTGCCCATGGTCCAGGCGTTCCACGCGCACGCCCCGCTGTCCGACGCCGAGGTGCGGGCACTGTGGCCGCTGATCGTCCTGCGCGGGGCCGTGCTGGCGGTCAGCGGCGAGCACCAGGTCACCATCGACGCCGGCAACGACTACGCCTCCGACGCCCTGGACCGGGAATGGGCCATGTTCGAGGTCCCGGCCAGCTACGACTGGAACGCGGCGGAAGCCTCGATCCGCCAGGCACTGTGCCTCAGCGTTTCAGCTGAGCGCCACGCATCCGGTTGGCTGCCCCTGCTGCCCGAACTGGGCGAACCGGTCCGCGTGGAATTCGGCTGGGACAGCGAGGACTTCCATGACGGGTCCTGGCTGGACGGTCCAGCCGAGGAAAAGCGGATCATCGCCGAAGCCGCCGCCGGCCGCTCCCCCGTGGTGACCAGTTTCGGGGAAGCCCGCCTGACCCGCGCCGCCGCGAACACCGCGGACGAACCCGCGAACGTGGCCCTCGCCGCTGAGGTTCATGCCCCCGCACCGCTGGCCATCCACGCGCCGTTCGCCGGGACCCTGTCCGACGGCGGGAACGGGTCCTTCCGGCTGGAAGGCCGGGACGCCGCCGTCGTGCTCTCCGCCGCCACGTTGGACCTGGCCGACGGACCGGTGGAGGCCGGCGCCAGGATCGGAGTCACCGGCCCGGACGGGCTGACTGTCTGGCTGCAGATACCCGGCACTTATCCGGCGGCCGGGATGCCTCCGCGCTTTGTGAAGGCCAGCGAGTTCCCCGGTTACGCGGCCACGTTCCTGGATCCGGCGCCTCTGCTCGGCATTGATCCCGCAGAGTTGGGGGATGCCGGGGCGGAGGAGCTGCTGGAGCGCCGGACGAGCGCCTACGACGCCCTGCAGGCGCACTACTATCAGGCTCCGCCGCGGATCGAACGCGGCTGGAAAGAACACCTGATCAGCACCACCGGGCGGCACTACCTGGATATGGTCAACAACGTCACCGCACTGGGACACGGCCACCCCGAGGTCGCGGAGACCGCCGCTCGGCAGTGGCGGCGGCTGAACACGAACTCGCGGTTCCACTACGCCGCGGTCGCCGAACTGTCCGAGCGGCTGCTGGCCACGGTGCCGGACTCTTTCGACACGGTGCTGCTGGTCAACAGCGGTTCCGAGGCGGTGGAACTGGCGCTGCGGCTGGGCAAGGCTTTCACCGGCCGGGCAGACGTATTGTGTGTGCACGAGTCCTATCACGGCTGGTCGCTGGGCGCCGATGCCGTCTCCACCTCCGTCTCGGACAACCCGCGGGCGCTTGAAACCCGCCCGGACTGGGTGCATGTCGCGGACGCCCCGAACGCCTACCGCGGCCGGCACCGCGGCGGGGGCGCGGGCGCTGCCTACGCAGCCGACGTCGAGCTCCAACTGCAGCAGCTGCACGACGCCGGCACCCCGGCGGGCACGTTCATCGCCGAGCCGCGCAACGGCAACGCCGGCGCGATCGGCACCCCGCCCGGGTACCTGGAGCGGGTGTACACCGCGGTCCGTGCCCACGGCGGGGTGAACATCTGCGACGAGGTGCAGATGGGCTACGGCCGGCTGGGCCGGCACTTTTGGGGCTTTGAGGAGCACGGGGTGGTGCCGGACATCATCACCATGGCGAAGGCGATGGGCAACGGGCATCCGCTGGGTGCCGTGATCACACGCAGGGAGATCGCGGCTGCGCTGGCCGGTGAGGGCTCCTTCTTCTCCTCCGGCGGCGGCAGCACGCTCAGCAGCCGGATCGGGGTCACCGTGCTGGACATCATCGAGAAGGAGCAGCTGCAGGAAAATGCCGACGCCGTGGGGCAGGTGCTGGCCGACGGGTTCCGGGAGCTGATGGACCGGCATCCGCTGATCGGCGCGGTGCACGGCATGGGCCTGTACCAGGGTGTGGAGTTTGTCCGGGACCGGGAGACGCTGGAGCCGGCTGCCGAGGAGACCCGGGCGATCTGTGACCGCATGCTCGAACTCGGCGTGATCGTGCTGCCCACGGGCGACCGGCAGAACATCCTCAAGGTCAAACCGCCACTGTGCTTCACGGCGGAAAGTGCCCGGTTCTTCCTGGCCATGCTGGACCGGGTGCTGACCGAGGGCTGGTGAGGAAAGCGGAGCGAAATGCCCCTGCCCGGCACAAAAGGAACTGCAGTGGGTAATTCTATTGTTCGAAAAGGCTGTCGACCAGAGCTGAATTCGATAGTGGAATGAGTTATTCACCCGCCACTATCCGCGGAACGTATCCCGGGAAACGATTAGCCTGCCCCACTCACATAAGGCAGGAGTCTCACCTTGAAATTTCATCCTCGCACTTCTCGCAGATTATTCGGCGCCGTTGGTGCCGGAGCATTGCTCTGCACTCTTCTGGTCGCCGGCCCGGCGACGGCCGCCCCTCAGGTGGCCAAAGCGTCAGGCGAAGGTACCTGCAAGCTGTTTGATAACCCCTCCTTCAGCGGCTGGACCAGTCATGCGGAACTGGGTTCAGCCCTGGAGCGCATTGAGCGCACCAGCAAAGGAAAAGTCGAGGTCGACGTCGTTGGCCAGACCCAGCAGGGACGCGACATCTACACAGCGCGGGTAGGGACGGGAGACCGTGTCCTGCTGGTCCAAAGCGCCATCCACGGCAATGAACGGACCGGCACGGAAGCCCTGCTGGGAATCCTGAAGAAACTGGGGTCCAGCAATGATCCGGCAACCCGCCGCGCACTTGAGAATGTCACCTTGGTGGCAATGCCCATGGTGAACCCCGACGGCGGCGAACTGAACCGCCGCGCAAACGTCATCTCCTGGGACGAAATCGAGGAACGCCATCCGCAGCTGGAAGGGTCTCCCCGGGCCTGGTATCACAGCCTGCGGGGCGACGGCATCGAGCTCCCCGGTTTTGACCTGAACCGGGACTTCAACGCTGATCTGGATTATGTCCCCCAGCCGGAGGACCTTCCGGGAGATCCTCGTGACGCGGGATTCTTCCTCTCCCCCGAGTCCCAGACCATCCGCGATGTCTACGTTGACCTGCGGGAAGAGTTCGGCGAAGTCGACGCCGTCGTGGACCTGCACCACATGGGTCCGTGCAACTCACTGACCGGCGGAGCGCAGGACGGCAAGCAGATCTCCGTGGCACTTGATTACCCGCCGCTGGGAGTCAATGACGGCGCGGCCTACCAGCAGCAGTGGCCGCTGCTGGACCAGGACAAGTCCCGCCGCTACGCCCTGGCCGTTGCCGACGGTATCCGGGACAGTTACGGATCGCAGTCCCCGCTCGCCGCCGTCGGACGCTATTTCCATCCCGAGGACCGCGAATACGCCGGCCAGGGCAGGTCGGCCTTTGCTCTCAATGGTTCCGCCACTGTGCTGTTCGAAGTCCGCGGACAGTCGGATGACTTCGGTCAGAAGATGAAGGGCATGCTGGTCCAGTCTGTCCAGACGGGTCTGGAGTCACTGATCGACTCCATGGCCACCGGCGAAGTGGACACCCTCAACGGTGACGACTTCTTTGCCTATCCCGACTACGGCTGGGATACCTCCCAGGACTAGTCCCCTGCCTGACCGTTTTTGAATTCGCTCCGCTTTGTGCCACTTACTCCGGTTTGCCGGCACGTATTAGGCACAAAGCGGAGCGAACGTTTCATGAGCAAAAAACGCAATGTTGTAGGCTGACAATTCGTAAGGTCAACGTTGATCAGCCGCCGTCCCCCGGGACGTTTAGCTGGGCTGGAACGATCCGGGAGGCAATATGCGTACCAAAGTTCTGACCGCCGCGGGAATCTTGGCGCTGGCGCTTGCCGGCTGTTCCCAGGCCGCCCCTGCACCCGACACCAATGAGCCGAGCAGCTCTCCTTCCATCCCCGCGCAGGAGAAGTTCCTGGGCAGCACATCCGGAACTTCCAGCGGCGCCATAAAGGGAACCTTCGGGACCCACGGTGAAGTGGTGGCGACGTACCTGACCTGCTCGTCAGACGGTGAGCTTCTCATCCGCGTACTCGACTCAGAACCCGTGACCGTTCCCTGCGGCACCGCAGACAGCCCCACCCGCACAGTCTTCGGAGACCTTGTCGCGGGGCCGAAACTGAGTGTCGATGTGCAACCGGCCGGTGATCCGGTGGCCTATTCACTCGTCCTCACTGACGCCAAGAAGTAGCCCCTGCGGGCGCTCTCCGTCGAGGCGCAGCTGAACCGTTTCCTGACCGGACGGGCGGGCAACAAGATCCACTACGCTCCGCTCTTGGCTCGACGGCGCTGCCGGGCGTCACGAAGGGCTGGATATCCTGCTGTCGGGGCTGGCACAGAAACTCGACGCCGGTCCCCGCCGGGCAACGGCGTAACCGGTCAAGGAGGTCTCGAGCCGCATGGCACGTGGGAGAAAGTCTTTGCGGCTGCGCGCCGCAGCGATGCGTTACCGCTTCGCCGAGTCATTGTTCCTTTTTCCGGCATTGGTGATGCTCGCGGGCATAGCCCTTGCGATCGGCGCTGCTGCCCTTGACCGTGCGCTGGGCCACGATGCCCGGATCCCGCTGACCCTGGCCATGAGCAGCAATGCCGCCACCTGGCTGCTGGCCACGGTGGCCGGAGCCATGATCACCACGGTCGGCGTCGTCTTCTCCCTAACCGTAGTCAGCCTGCAGCTGGCCAGCGGCCAGTTCTCTCCGCGCGTGATGCGGTCCTTCATCCGGGACCGCCTGAGCCAGGGCGTGATCGGCCTTCTGGTGGGTACGTTCTTCTATTGCATCCTGATCCTGCCCAGCCTCAGCGGAGACCCTGCCGCTGACGCACCCCGGATTTCGCTGACACTTGCAGTCGTCCTTACCCTGGTCACCGTGGTGGGCATCATCGCCCACCTGGACCATCTCTCCCGTGGGCTTCAGGTCGGCAACCTGGCCCGCGCAATCGCCGGAAGGCGGTCGCGTGGCCGCGGAACTGGACAAGGCACCAACGGGTTTGCAGGCCGCGGATCCGCGGGATTTCCACCCGCCGGCAGATGCCGCCGTGATCTGCTGTCCCGTCAGCGGATGGGTCAGCCAGGTGGACAGTACCCGTCTTCTGGCTGCGGTTCCGCCGGGCACCACGGTTCGGTTGGAAACCCGCATCGGCGCGTATGTCCATGCGGATGAGCCCCTGCTGTCCGTATGGCCTGCGCCTTCCGGGGACAGCCGGCAGGAACTCGCGGGAGCGATCGAGGTGGCAGATGCGCGCACTATGCTGCAGGACGCGGATTTCGCGATCCGCCAGCTCGTGGACATCGGCCTGCGTGCGCTCAGCTCGGCCATCAACGACCCCACCACTGCTGTGGAAATCACGCTCCGCCTCGGAAGCCTTTTGCGCGGTATCCTCACTGCCCCGCTGGCACCGGAAGCCCTCCGGGACAGCGCCGGACGAGTCCTGGTGCAGCCATGGAACCTGGATCACGAGGAGTACGTCGACCACGCGTTCGACCAGCTGCGCCAGGCATGTCTGGACCAGCCCGAGGTTGCCGCAGCGCTGCTCCGGGTGCTGCGCATGCTCATCACCCATGTGAACGACGCGGGATGTCCCGAACGTTCAGCGCCGCTGCACCGGCAAATGAACCTGCTCCTTGACTCGCTCCGGAAGCACCCGGGGCTGCACCCTGAGGACCTCCGCCGGCTGGAATCGCTGTCCGCAGATGAGACGGACCCGGCCGACCACAGCCGGTAACCCCGCACGGTGGGGGCTGCCGGCTGCAGCCGGCCGGAACCAGGCTGGCTAGGAAACCGGCGCGAGCTCCGGGTAGTCGGTGTAGCCGGCAGCGCCGTCCGTGTAGAACGTGGAGTAGTCCGGTGCGTTCAGGTCCGCGCCTTCCTGCCAGCGGCGGGCCAGGTCCGGGTTGGCGAGGGCCGGGCGGCCGACGACGACGGCGTCAGCCAGGTCCTCGTCCAGCAGCGCGAGGGCGGACTCGCGGGTGGTCTCCACCCCGAAGCCGGTGTTCAGCAGGACCGGTCCGGCGAAGCGGCGGCGCAGTTCCTGGACCAAATCGTCTGCCGGGTCCTTGTGCAGGATGCTGAGGTAGGCCGGCTTCAGCGGTGCGATGCCGTCCACCAGTGCCGTGTAGGTGGCCAGCACGTCGTCGCGGTCGGTTTCCAGCACGTCCTGGATGTTGTGCTCCGGGGAGATCCGGATGCCGGTGCGCTCTGCGCCGACGGCCTCGACTACGGCCCGGAAGGCTTCCAGGACAAAGCGGGCACGGTTCTCCGGGGATCCGCCGTAGTTATCAGTGCGGGTGTTGGAGACGGGTGAGAGGAATTCCTGCAGCAGGTAACCATTGGCACCGTGCAGCTCAACGCCGTCGAACCCTGCCTTGACGGCGTTCGCGGCGGCGGCAGCGAATTCCTGTGCGACGCCGGGAAGCTCGGCTTCGGTCAGGGCGTGCGGCACCGGGTAGGGCTTCTTTCCGTCGTACGTGTGTGCTTCACCGGAGAGCGCGATGGCGCTGGGAGCTACCGGCTGGCGGCCGCTGACGTTCTCGTGGGCAACGCGGCCGGAGTGCATCAGCTGGGCGACGATCCGCCCGCCGGCTTCATGCACGGCGTCGGTGACGCGCTTCCAGCCGGCGACGTGTTCTTCGGTGACCAGGCCGGGCATCCGGGTGTTGCCCTGGCCGGTGAAGGACGGGTAAATGCCTTCACTGACAATGAGGCCCAGCGAGGCGCGCTGGCGGTAGTAGTCCACCATGATGTCGGTGGGGACGCCGTCGAGGTTGGCGCGCATGCGGGTCAGCGGGGCCATGACAAGCCGGTTGGGCAGTTCCATGGTGCCGACGGTCAGCGGGGTAAACAGGTTCACTAGGACGGGTGCTTTCTCTCGATCGCATCAGGGCAGGGGTTGTCCCGACGTTCGTACACCCAGCAACAACCCGCAGCCCGGGCGCGGATATTCCGTCAGCGCGGCAAGATCACACCCCCCGCGAGGTGGAGCCGGCCGGGATCGATCCGGGCACGGTACTCGGGCCCGCCGGCTGCGGTTCAGGGGCGATGAAGAAGTTGTCGCGGAACAGCCCGGACGGATCCCAGGTTGCCTTGAGCGCCTGCAGCCGCAGCAGGTGGCCGGGCGGGAAGGCGCGGGCGACGACGTCGGGCCCGGTGTCCGTTTCGAAGCTGAGGTACATGCCTTCCATCAGCGGAAGCAGGTCGCGCCAGCGCTGCTGCACGTCGTCGGACCGGCCGCCCAGGAGGGAGATCAGGAAGTTCGCATCCCGCCACCCGAAGGCCGTGGAGTCGGCCGGATAACTGCCCACGGCTCCCCCGGCTGAACGGACGCTGAGGAAGAAGGGCCGGTCCGTGGCCATGATTCCCGCCAGGCCGCGCGCGACGTCGGCGTCCAGGTGGCGGACCAGGCCGGAATGGCCGTGCGGCTCGCCTCTGCCGGACTGACCTTCACCTGTCAGCGGCACCTCCATCAAGGCCGTGTAAGGCATCATCTGAACCAGCTGGTCGGCCAGCGGCGCCAGCGCGGCGAAGGGCTGCAGCTGCTCAAGCACGGCGTCCGGATCACTGGAGTCCACCACGATCACCGCCTGGACCGCGGACGGTCTGCCGGCCCCGGCGAGTCCCACCATGAGCGATCCGGTGACGATGGGATCTGCTGCCTCAACGGTGGTTCCCCACGCCTGCATGAATGCGGCGACGTCATCGGGAGTGAACACGAGCATCGCGAAACCCACCTGAGCGGCTACCGGGTGCGCTTCGAATTCGAAGGAGACGACGGCGCCGAAGTTCGCGCCCGCGCCGCGCACAGCCCAGAACAGGTCGCTGTTTTCGTCCGCGCTGGCGTGCACCAGGGCCCCGTCTGCGGTGACAACGTCCACGGAGCGCAGGTAGTCGATGGTCAGGCCGCGTTCGCGGGCAAACCAGCCGAACCCGGCCGTTGTGGCCAGGCCTCCGACGCCGACTCCGCCGTAGTCCCCGGAGGTGACCGCCAGTCCCTCGGGTGCCAGCGCCTGTGCCACTTCGCCCCAGCGAGCGCCCGGCCCCACCTGAATCCGGTTGCCGTCGCTGACGGTAATGGAGTTCAGCGCATCGAGCGCCAGCACGATTCCACCGGTGTTCAGCGACCTGCCTGAGAGCCCGTGCCCGGCACTGAAGATCCCGAACGGAACATCCCGGTGGCGGGCGGCGAAGCGCACCGCTTCCTGCACCTCGGCTGGATTTTCGGGGCGGACGACGACGCCGGGCCTGGCCCCGCGGAAGTAGCTGGACGTGTAGCGGGCGTACCCTGGATCGCCCGGGAACAGTGTCCGGGCAGCCAGTGCTTCCGGGATCGGGTCACCGTGGAACGTCCGTGCCGGTGCAGGTTCAGCAGGGGTGGAACCCGGCACCGTATTCGGGATTGACGCCGGAACTGCGCTACCGGGACGGGCTCGGGCCGTCCGCGCCTGCGCCACCCGGTCCCGGACCCGGGGCGTGGTGACTTCGGCAAACCGCCGCAGCTCCGCCGGGTCATCCGAGGCGAGGATGAACACGCTCATGCCGTGCCCGGTGGCCAGTTCTGCCAGGTCTTCCGCGGAGGACTGCGGTGTCACGTTCAGCAACCGGGTAATCTGCCGCGGGTCCCGCCCTGCCTTGCGCGCGGATTCGTTGATGACCTGGTTGCCGCGGTCGACGTCGCCGGGTTTCATCCACGGCAGGCTGGGCAGCCAGCCGTCGCCCTTCCTACCGATGATTCGCTGCATCCTGGGTTTGTATGCCCCCAGCCAGATGGGGATGTCATGAGCCGGTGCCGGCCCCCGCGCGGCGCCGTCCACCCGGTGGAACTGGCCGTCCACGCGTAAGGGCTCCGGGTTCTCGGAGTCCCAGATTCCGCGGATGATCTCCAGCGCCTCTTCCAGTCCGCTGACTGCATTTCCCACGGTCAGCTTCGGTGCTCCCATTGCTGCGATAGCGTCGAGGTAACCCCCGGCACCGAGGCCAAGTTCCACCCGTCCGCCACTGAGCCGGTCAAGGCTTACCAGGGAGCGGGCCAGTAACGCGGGCTGCCGCAGCGGCAGGTTGAGCACGTTCCCCGAGACATGGATGTGCGAGGTCCTGGCAGCTACCCAGGAGAGCAGGGTCCAGGTGTCCAGGAACTTCGGCTGGTAAGGGTGGTCCTGGAAAGTGACCAGATCCAGTCCCAGCTCCTCGCTGAGCAGGGCCAGGTCGACTGGAACCTGCGGCGCGGAAGCCAGCGGGGTGATGAAGCTGCCAAAACGCAGCGGGTGCAGGTAATCAGGCATGCCTTCAGCATCTGCTCGCCCCGAAACGTTGACAACCACCGCATAAGCGACTTACTTTTCGTAAGTGACTTCAAAAAATAGGCCAGCCCCTCCGTTCAGCATTGATGATGAGCAATGCATGCGGCTAACCACCGTCATGGAGATCGTTGGGCGGCGCTGGGTGGGCGGCATTCTGCTGGCCCTGGGCACGGGCGCCGAGCGGTTTACGGAGATCCAGAACCGGGTCCAGGGATTGTCCGCACGGATGCTCACCCTCCGGCTCCGTGAACTTGAGGGCTACGGACTCGTGGAGCGCATCGTGGAACCCACCGTGCCGGTAAGCATCCGCTACCACCTCACCGGACGCGGCATTGATCTGCTGCGCGCCCTGCAACCAATCGGCCAGTACTCGCGCCGCTGGGAAGAGGCCCCCGGCGAAGAAGCGGCAGCTTCCTAA
Organism: Arthrobacter sp. 3Tela_A; assembly: GCF_049311025.1. Taxonomy (NCBI): domain Bacteria; kingdom Bacillati; phylum Actinomycetota; class Actinomycetes; order Micrococcales; family Micrococcaceae; genus Arthrobacter; species Arthrobacter sp. 3Tela_A. The sequence goes on along the minus strand of NZ_JAXIOM010000040.1, from coordinate 12,128 downwards.
ACACCGAAGGCAGCTATTTCCCGCTGAACACCGGGAACTTGCCGGACTTGCCGTAGTCGGTCACGTTCATTCCGTGCAGCGCCTCCATGTCCGCGTCGGAGATGACGAAGTCAACGTCCGCGTTGGTGCGCATGTGCTCGGGGTTCGTGGTTTTTGGCAGCGGCACGGTGCCCAGCTGCAGGGCGTACCGGATGCATAGCTGCGGCACAGAGACCGAGTACCGCTCCGCCATAACGCCCACCTCAGCGTTGCCCAGGATCTCCCCGTGCGCGATCGGTGAATATGCCTCCACAAGCATGTTGTTCTCCGTACAGAAGTCGAGGAGTTCCGTGGGTGTGTTTCCCACATGAAGCAGCACCTGATTGACCTGTGGAGGAACGGTGCACGCGGCGAGGATGTTCTCCAGGTCCGCCTGCTCAAAGTTGGAGACACCGATGGCCCGCAGCTTCCCGGCGTCGTGCGCTTCTTCCAGTGCCCGCCACGCTGCGCGGTTTCCCTCGGCATAGGAGCCACCGCGCCAGTCGTTCCAGGGCTGTGGACTGTGGATCATCATCAGGTCCAGGTAGTCCAGGCCAATGGCGGCGAGCGATCCGTCGATCGCGGACACCGCGCCGTCGTAGTCCTTGATTTCCGCAGCCAGCTTGCTGGAGACATACAGCTCATCCCGCGGCACGCCGCTGGAGCGCACACCCTCACCGACGCCCCGTTCATTGCCGTAGGCCTGCGCAGTGTCGATGTTGCGGTAGCCGATTCCGATCGCGTCCTGCACCGCCTGCGCAGCGGCTCCGTCCTCAATGAACCAGGTGCCGAACCCCAGTTTGGGAATGGAGGCGCCGTTGGCGAGGGTATAGGTTTCGTTCAGGATCATCGTCCGGCTCCTCCGGATTGGCGGATCGTTCTTCCCCCTGCCATGGTCCCGCGTGCGTTCGGCCAGCGGAATGGGCGGCGTAATTTCGAGGCACACAACCGGCAGCCCCGTGAAACTGACTAGATGCACCCGAGGGGTTGCATGCATTGCAAGCTACCAGTAGCGTGCAGTGCATGACACCATCCCGTGAGTCGGTTTTGACGCAGCTCCGCAAAGGCACTGTGGACTACTGCGTTCTTGCCTGCCTGCGCTCCGGACCCGCCTATGGCCTGGAGATCGCCGAGCGCCTCGGGGAAGGAAAGATCCTGTTCGCCAGCGGAGGCACCCTTTATCCGCTGCTTTCACGGCTGCGGCAGCAGGGATGGGTCACCACCACGCTGGAGCCGTCGCCGGTCGGACCACCCAGGCGTTATTACCACCTCACCGGCGAGGGCGAGGCCGCGTTGAAGGTCTTTACCCAAACCTGGAACGTGTTCGCCGCGGATGTAACAGCCGCCATTAAGGAGACTTCATGAGCACCACCGAAAGAATGCCGGAACTGCTGGAGGCATACTTCGCCGACCTGGACCGGGCGCTGACGGGAGCGGACCCGCGGGAACACGCCGAGACGGTCCAGGCCATGCGTGAACACGCCGCCGAGATGCTCAGCCTGCACGGGAACTCCGAGCAGACCGCTGAGCGCGTTATCGCCGATTTTGGTCCGGTGGAGGACGTGGCCGCCGCGAGCACCGCTGCGCCCGCCGTCCCGGCACCGGCAGCGCCCAGGTCCTGGGCGGACATCTGGCTGCTTGCCGGCTCGGTCGCCGGCCTGGTGTTCTACGTGTTTCCGCTGCTCTCCATCGCCATGCTCACGTGGGCGGTCCTGAGGCTGCGCCAGCATGCCGGAAACCGGTCCCTGCAGCGGGCTGCCCTGTGGGTGTCCATCGCTGCGGTCGTGATTTCCGTGGGGCTGTTCACCCTTCGCCTGATCCGCGTCCTCTGATGCGCGTCTAGAACCGGCGCTCCGCCACGTTGACCCGGGTGGCGGCGTCGAGCGCTGACTGCACGTCTTCCGCCGGGGTTGTGGCGGGTTCGGCGTCCATCAGCCTCTCGTCGGGCACGTTCGGGTCCGCGCAGTAGATGCGGGTGTAACCGGAAGAGTCGGGTTCGAACTTCCAGCTCTCAGCCAGCGTCCCGCCGTCGACCGTGTCGTAGCCAAGCTGGTCGATGATCGCTGCTGCTTCGGCCTTGGCAGCGGCGTCATCGCCTGCGATCGGCAGCGCGGAGCGGTCCGCGGCACGGCTGGGGCGGGCCAGGGCGGGGATGTGCGCGGCCAGGATGTTGTTGAAAACCTTCACGTACTGGTCCGCACCCAGCTGGTCCCGGACCATTTCGCTGGTGGTCACGGTGCTGTCATCCAGTTCCTGGATGCGTCCGTCGCGGGACGGGTAGTAGTTGCTCGTGTCCAGCACCAGCTTCCCGGCGAGCAGTCCTTCGGGGAGGTCCTTTACCGCTTTGAGGGGGATTGAGAGCACGACGGCGTCGCCCGCATTGGCTGCCTCTTCCACCGTTCCGGCCTTGGCCAGCGGGCCCAGCTCAGCGACCAGGTCCTGCAGGGATTCCGGACCGCGTGAATTCGCGATGACCACGTTCATGTCCGCTGCCACGGCCAGCCGTGCCACAGCCGATCCAATGTTTCCGCTTCCGATGATTCCCAGTGTCGCCATGTCTGCATCCCTTCGGTGGTTGTGGTGTGTGCAAGCAACGTCGGCCGCGGGAAAATTCCCGGCGGTTCCCTAAGGCCTCGCCTAGGACACGGGCGCCGTGACGGCGGCGAGTTCGGTCAGCTCCGCGGCGGTCAGCCGCGCACCGAAGGCCGGTCCGCCGGGCTGCAGGAAACCGGTGCCGGCCAAGCTATCCAAAGGGACCGGGTCGTAGCCGATCCGGTCCACAACGTCCGCGACCAGGGCGACGGCGTCGCGCTCGTTGCCCGCTACGGCCAGGCCCCGCCGCTCCGGATGCCCGGCCGGACGGCGGTCCGGTTCCAGGTGGTGGTAGCCGGTGTGGCTGAAGGTCTTCACGACGGCGGCACCGGGGAACATTTCCGCCACCACTTCGGTGGACGGCCGGGTCCCTGCGGCGAAGGCGGGGATTTCGCCGTCTACCGGCGGCCAGTAGTTCATGGTGTCAACGACCACCCGTCCGGCCAGCAGGGCAGGATCAACGGTCTTCAACCGGTGCAGCGGCAGGGCCAGAACCACCAGGTCTGCGTCAGCAACGGCGTCGCGCGTCCACTTCGGTTCGGCTCCGGGGGTCACGAAGTCGATCATCAGCTCCAGCCTGGCTGGATCGCCGGAGGCAGAGATGGAAACCCGGTAGCCGGCGTCGAGCAGTGAGCGGGCAATGGCGGTGCCGGCCTTGCCGGCGCCAATCACGGCGACGTGGGGCGTGCCCGGGGCATCGGCTGTGGAGGAAGGAACGTACAGGGCGCTGGGCGGTGTGCTGCTCATGCCTGGGACAACGCGGCCCCCGCTGCGCTCATTCCCCCGGGGGTCTCTGGCAGACCCCGCACCGGCGTGCTTGCATGGGAAAGGGGTCCAGCCGCGCAGAACCCGGCCGAAGGAGCGCATCGTGCCCGCAGAAGACCGCCCACAGGAGCCTTCATCCCGGCGTGAGCAGGCTGAGGCGACGTACGCCCGGCTGTTCGGACCGCGGGACCAGAGCATCCCTGAGGATGATCCCGAGCTGATGGAAATCCTGCGGCGCTTCATCTTTGGCGACGTTTTCGGTACCGGGGTGCTGGATGACCAGACCCGTGAGCTGATCACTGTCACGGTGCTGACCTGTCTGCAGACCCTGCCGCAGCTCCGTGCCCATGCCGCCGGCGCGCTTGCCACGGGCGTCACGCCGGTGCAGCTTCGGGAAGCGTTGTACCAGCTGGCGCCTTTTATCGGCTTTCCGCGGACCCTCAACGCCGTTTCCACCATCGATGCGGTATTCACGGAGCACGGCATCGCCCTCCCGCTGCCGGAGCAGGGAACGGTCGACGACGCCGCCAGGTACGAGCGCGGCCTGGCCCTGCAGACTCCGCTGTACGGAACGGAGATCAAGGACGACCTCTCGGATCTGCCGGAGCCGTTCAACGAAGTGATCCCCCGGTTCCTGACGGAGTTCTGTTTCGGTGATTTCTACACCCGCGGAGGGCTCACCCTGGCGCAGCGGGAGCTGCTGGTGCTGTGCGCGCTGGCCGCGATCGGGGATACCGCAGCCCAGCTTGGCCCGCACGGCAGGGCCTGCCTGCAGACGGGCAGCTCCAAAACGGTGGTCATCGCGGCCCTGGTCCAGTGCTTTCCGTACGTCGGTTTTCCCCGAGCCGCGGCTGCGATCCGCGCGGTGCGGGATCTGTAGGGGTTTGCCGCAGCTGCCGGCGGTGCCTTTACAGCTGCTTTCGCCGGGGCGATCATGGGCGCAGGGACTCCGCTGCCGTGAACCCTGACGTAAACAACGGATTTCGCCCGAGTCAGGATCAAAAGCGTCGTAGATGCGTTCATTTGCAGATACCTGAAAGGCAACGCAATGAGACCTCCTTCATCCCAGAGACGGGTTCTTCCCGCAGTTCTCGCCGCCATGCTTCTGCTCCTGCTGACCGGCACCGGCGCATTCGCCTCCACCCCTAAGTCCCTGACGGCTGCACCCTACGGGGACAACGACGGCTCGGGCCCGCAGTTCTACAGCGGGCTGAACGTCGATGTCCGGGATGACGTGTCCGGCGACGTCTACGTGTCCGGACAGCGAATCACCATCTCCGGCAACGTGACGGGCGACGTCATTGCGGCCGGCCAGACGATCAACATCACCGGAGACGTTGACGGCAACGTGCGCCTCGCCGGGCAGGATGTGACCATCAGCGGGGAAGTCTCCCGCAGCGGCACCATCTTCGCATCGACGATCGACGTCACGGACACGGGTTCCTTTGGCGATGACCTGGTGGGCGCCGCGGGCGACATCGACATTGCCGGTGAGATTGGCCGGGACATCGCCGTAGGCGTCGGTGACCTCACGATTGACGGAACGGTGGGCGGCAACGTTACCTACAACTCCGCGAACGAAGCAGACATCTCCGACGGCGCGGTCAGCGGAACCATTGAGCAGATCGTTCCGGAACCCGAAGACCAGCCTTCCCCCGGGGAACGGTTTGTCGGCTGGCTGCTGGGGCTGCTTTACTCGCTGGTTGCGCTCAGCCTCATCACCGTGGCGGCCGGCTGGCTCCTCCCCCGCCTGCTGCACCGGGTGACCGACCAGCTGATCCCCCGTCCCTGGAAGGCCCTGCTCGTGGGCTTCGTGGCGTTCATTGCCGTTCCCCTGGTGCTGCTCCTCCTGCTGTTTACGGTCATTGGAGCGCCGCTCGCCCTGGCTGCCCTGCTGGTGTGGCTCACTCTCATGCTGGCTACGTTCGTCTTCGGCGCGTACTACATCGGGCGGCTGATCTTCCGCGGCCGCCGCCACCCCGTGATCATGGCCCTGGTTGGCGGGCTAATCCTCATCATCGCGCTGCAGATCCCGTGGCTGAACGTCCTGGTCTGGTTCGCTATGGTGTTCTTCGGCCTCGGCGCGCAGCTGTTGGCCATCTACGAGAAGCGGCCGTGGCGCCGCGAGCTGCCGGCTGGCGCTGGCTTTGATCCGGGGACAGGGCCGGTCACAGGGCCGGCGGGCGGCCCCCGGTACGACGGCGGACAGCCTCCGCCGCCCCCGGTACAGCCGCCTCCAGTGCAGCCGCCGCCCCCGGCGCAGTAGCACCTGGCCGGGGCTGCCGTTCCCTAACCCTCCAGGTCGTAAACCATCGCCGGATCACGGCTGAGGATACGGTCCCGCATCTCCACCTTGAGAACCTCAACCCTGGCCAGTTCCGCGTCCGTCTTCTCCACCTTGGCACCCAGCTCAATGAACTCATCGGCCACAATTCCGTCATCGCGCAGCACGCAGGTGACCGTCGAATCACCGGCGCTGATCTCAAAAACGTAGCGGGCCAGGGTGCTGCCACGTTCGGGCCGGGCCAATTCCGGCACTACTTCGAAGCGCTCCCCCGTCACGGCACGGGTGACCAGTTCGATGGCGTCCCGCCCACCGGGCCCGGGGAAGGCAGTGCGCACCCGGATTTGCCTGCGCTCGACGCGGCCGCCGGCAGTGCGGGCCGCCAGTTCCGGCAGCGCCCGGCCCAGCGCAGCGAACGCATGGGCCACACCGCCGGGGAAGCCCGGGCCGTGGTAGCGCATGCAGTCGGCGAAGGTGAAGTCCAACTTCATGCCGTCCTCCCAGACGGTCACTGTGCGGTCCGCGTTTGGGACGGGAGTAGCTTCGGGGCGGTCAGCCGGTGCCGGGGTAGTGCTCATGGTGCGTTCTCGCTCTGTTGATTTGGTCCGTACGGGCAGGTCAGGCCGGGTTGTGGACGCTGTGTGACGTCCCGGCAGACACAGATTGCGTCCGCCCGGCCCAGCTTCTATTGTTGCTTAGGCAAGGCAAGCCTTACCAACTCCGCGGCGGTTCCAGCGGCACGGCCGCGCCCGCCTGCAACGCCCGTCCTTCTTTCCTTCAGCCCTGAGGTTTGCCATGTCCCGGAGTAACACCCCGCGCCCTGAGCGGACCGGCACCCGGGAACCGGCAGCGCAGCCGGAGGTCATGCCGTCGACGTCGCTCACCGGAGAGCAGATGCTCCTGCGCTACGGCAAGGACACCGTGGTGGACGGGGTTTCCCTGACCTTCCAGCCTGGGCAGGTCACGGCCCTGGTGGGCCCCAACGGCAGCGGCAAGTCCACCCTCCTGCGCTCCATGGCCCGGCTGCACCGCCCGGACGCCGGCGAGATCGTCCTCCGCGGCACCGGCGGTGAACGTTCCGCAACAGCGCTGACCTCCCGGGACTTCGCCCGGGAAGTAACTCTCTTCTCCCAGTCCCGCCCCGCCCCGCAGGGACTAAGCGTGCGGGAGGTCGTGGCCTTCGGCCGGCATCCCTACCGGCGCCGCTTCGCCGGACTCGACGCCGAAGACCATGCGGTTATCAACCGCGCAATGGTCTCCACCGGCGTCGACGTCATGGCGGCACGTTCCGTCAGCGAACTCTCCGGCGGTGAGATCCAGCGTGTGTGGCTGGCTGCCTGCCTGGCCCAGGACACCGGCGTCGTACTCCTGGACGAACCCACCAACCACCTGGACCTGAGATACCAGATCGAGATCCTGGACCTGGTGCGGGACCTCGCGGACAGCGGAGTCGCAGTCGGCATTGTGCTGCACGACCTCGATCACGCCGCCCGCGTAGCCGATTCGCTGCTGCTGATGTCCGCCGGACGGATTCACGCCGCCGGCGAACCGCACCAGGTGCTGACTGAACAGAACATCTCGGAGGTCTACGGCCTCCGGGTCCAGGTCACCGTGGAGCCGGACACCCGGCGCATCCGCATCGACCCGCTCGGCCGGCACACCGCCCGGCACCGGACCACAGTTCCCGTTTCACCCTGAACACCCACCCGAGAGGCACCCCAAGAATGAACCGAGTCCGCCCGCTCGCCGCAGCAGCTTCCATGCTTGCCGCAGCCGCGCTCACCCTGTCCGCCTGCGGCACCACCGACGTCGAGGAACCGGCCAACGCTGCCACGGCCGCCACATCCGAGGCATGCGCCTCAGACACCACCGCCACGTCAACCGGCCCGGTCTCGCTGACCGACGGCGTCGGGCGCACGGTAGAGCTGGAAAAGCCGGCCGAGCGCATCGCCGTGCTGGAATGGCAGCAGATCGAGGACGCCCTCACTCTGTGCGTCACCCCCGTGGCCGTCTCCGACGCCGAAGGCTACGGCACCTACGTCAGTGCCGAAACCCTCCCCGAAGAAGGCGTCGCAGACATTGGCACCCGCGGCGAGCCGGACCTGGACACCCTGTACGCGGCCGATCCGGACCTGATCATCGTGGAGGCGTTCAGCGCCGACGACGAGATCATCGCCCAGCTCGAAGAGCGCGGCGTGCCGGTGCTGGCAACCCTCGGCGCGAACGGCGCGGACCCGATCGGGAACATGAAGAGCGTCTTCTCGATGATCGCTGAAGCCACCGGACGGACTGAACGGGCCGAGCAGGTCCTGGAATCCTTCGACAAGCACCTGGCCGACGCCAAGGAAAAGGTCGCGGATGCTGATCTGGCCACCACCGACTTCCTCTTCTTCGACGGCTGGGTGGAGGGCGGAAACGTCACCATCCGCCCCTACGGCCAGGGTGCACTCTTCACCGCCCTCGGCGAAGAGCTGGGCCTGACCTCCGCGTGGACCGACGACATTGACTCGAAGTACGGCAACGGCGGCGTGGATCCGGCCTACGGCCTGGGCCAGACGGACATTGAAGGGCTCACCGCTGTTGGCAGCGCGAACCTCTTCTACTCCAATGACGAGGAAGTGGGCGGCTACGTCTCCGAACTCGAGAAGAACCCCATCTGGACCTCACTGCCCGCAGTGAAGGAAGGCCGCGCCTTCGCCTTCCCCGCAGGCGTATGGGGTGCCGGCGGCCCGCTGTCCAACCAGCAGGCCATCGACGCCTACGTTGACGCCATGCTGGCGGAGTGAGCGCACCGCACCAAACGCGGGACGTAACGCAGCCGCAGGCCCGCACGGGCCTGCGGCTGCCCCTGCATAACTTCCTCCAGCACACTGCCGGCGGCCTGGCCGTTCTGGCGGTGCTGCTGCTGGCCGTCGTCTTGACCGGTGCCTGGCACCTGACCCAGGGAACTTCCGGCGCGGGGCTTGCGGACCTGTGGCGGCTCTTCGGCGGAGCCGAGGAAACCGTGGGCGGTGTTCCCGTTGCCGATGTGCTGGTGGGCTCACGGCTGCCGCGCCTGTTCGCCGGAGTTGCCGTCGGGTTTGCCCTCGGCGTAGCCGGCGCGCTGCTGCAGTCGGTGACCCGGAACGCGCTGGCCTCCCCGGACACGCTCGCTGTCACTGCGGGTTCATACTTTGCACTGACCGCGGTTGCGGCCTTCGGCCTGTCCGTTCCGCCGTGGGCTTCCGGCACGGTCGCGTTCGCCGGCGGGGTGCTGGCCGCCGCCGTCGTGCTGGGCCTGGCCGGCCGCTCCGTCGGTTCCGGCACCACCCGCCTGATCCTTGCCGGTTCCGCGATCGCCATGGCGCTCGACGCCGGCACGGCCATGCTGCTCATCCTGTTCAAGGAAAACACCACCGGCCTGTTCGCCTGGGGCAGCGGATCGCTGGCGCAGCTGAACCTGGACGCCTCCGTCCGGGCGGCCCCGGTGATCATTGCGATGCTGTGCGTCGCGCTGCTGCTCTGCCGCCGGCTCGATGTCCTGAAGCTCGGCGACGATACCGCCTCATCCCTGGGTGTTCCCGTCGCCTCGACCCGGGTGCTGTCCGTGCTCTGCGCCGTGCTGCTGACCAGCATTTCCGTGACGCTCGCCGGGCCCATCGCCTTTGTGGGGCTCGGCGCCCCGGTGCTGGCCCGCCTCTTGGCCGGCCGCGCACCGGTGCTCGGCAGGCACCTTTTCCTGCTGCCCGTCTCCGGCCTCCTGGGAGCGCTGCTCATCCTGCTGGCCGACGCCGGGCTGCGCGGAATCCTCGGCGCAGAAGGTGCCAGTTCCATTCCCACCGGTGTTCCCACGGCACTGCTCGGTGCCGTCCTGATTGTGGTCCTGGCGATGCGGATGCGGGATTCCGGCCCAATCTCGATGCCGCCGCAGGGCCGCCTCGGTGTCCGGACGCGGCGCCGATTCCTCGCCGCAGTCGCCGTCTCCGCACTGCTCCTCGCGGCCGCGGTGCTGGTGGGCCTGCTCGCCGGCAGCCTGTGGCTGCGCACAGGCGATCTCGCGCTGTGGCTGAACGGGTCCGCCCCGGACCTGATCGGCCGGGCACTGGACGACCGTTTCCCGCGGGTTGCCGCCGCGGTGCTGGCCGGCGCGGCCCTGGGCCTGGCCGGCTGCGTGGTGCAGGGAACCGTTCGCAACCCGCTGGCCGAACCCGGAATCCTCGGCATCACCGCCGGCGCCGGGCTGGGTGCGGTCACGGTGGTGACTTCCAACATCGGCGGCGGCCGTCCCATGCTCATCACCATGGCGGTGCTGATGGGACTGGCCACCTTCGCGCTGATCGCCCTGCTGGCCTGGCGCGGCGGCCTGCTGCCGGACCGGTTTGTGCTGGTCGGCATTGGCTGCGGCTACGGCCTCAGCGCGCTCACCACGTTCCTGCTGCTGCGCGCGGACCCGTGGAACACGCCGCGAATCCTCACCTGGCTCTCCGGCACCACCTACGGCCGGACGGTGCCCGACGTCGTGCCGGTGGCGGTGGGCCTGGCGCTGGCGGTGCCGCTGGTGTTCGGGCTGCGGCGCCGGCTGGATCTGCTGGCGGTCGACGACGACACTCCCCGCATCCTGGGCGTCCGGCTGGAGCGGTCCCGCTTCCTGCTGCTTGGTGCTGCCGCGGTACTGGCGTCGCTGAGCGTGGTGGCGATTGGCGCCGTCGGATTTGTAGGCCTGGTGGCTCCGCATCTGGCGCGGTTCATTGCCGGGGCGCGGCACAGCCGGCTGATTCCGCTGTCCATGTTGCTGGGCGCGCTGCTGGTCTCCGTCGCGGACACACTGGGCCGGACGCTGATTGGCCCGGCGCAGATCCCGGCCGGCCTCATGATTGCCCTAATTGGTGCGCCGTATTTTGTCTGGCTGCTGCGCCGGTCGCGGGGGTAGCAGCGAATCCGTTCGTTCCATCCGCGGGGCCCTTAGAGGCTCCCTGCTGCCGCTCATCTTCACCGCCTAGAGTCGTAAAAATGAACTCCTACTACCTGCCCGCTGGATCATCCGCCGAGGCACCCTTTCGAGCCTGATGGATTCCGGCCTTGCACCCGTCTGCATGAAACACGCTCCGGGGCGAAACACCATTGTGGTGCTGCTGGGCATTGACGGTTCCGGCAAGACGACGGCCGCCCGGTCCCTCAAGGATCTGTTTCCATCCACACCGGTGCTGGTTCTGGGCAATTATTCCGGACGGAAAACCATCGCCGGCTGGGCCCTGCGTCACCGGGTCCGTGTCCCTGGCCGGATTGTGGATGCGCTGGAAACGGCCGTCAGGGTGGTCAACGTCCTGATCAATCAGGTGCGGGCCTCGCGCTTTGACGGGCTGGTCATCATGGACCGCCACCTCTACTGCCAGGCGGCCCTGCGGAAGGCGCGCGGGATCCGCCGGGGAACTGCGCTTATGGCCCTGGCGGGCATCCTGCCGCGGGCCCACGCGGTGGTGTACTTCGACATCCCGGCTGAACAGGCCTACGAGCGGATCAGGTTGCGCGGCGAGGACCAGGAGACCATCGATGGTCTCCTGGGTTTCCGGACCGGCTACAGGGAACTGGATTCATATCCGGGTTTTAGGACAGTTGACGCCAGCGGTTCCCGCGAAGCCACTCTTCTCCAGCTGGCGGACATCATCACCCACGTGAGCCACCGGATTCCCCTGGACTCAAGCGGCCGGCAGGCGTGCTGATTACGACAGCTGGCCCAGGAACTCGCGGACGACGGCGCCCACCAGCGCCGGGCGCTCGGCGATCAGGCCGTGGCCGGCGCCGGGGACGATGCACAGCTGCGCTCCCGGGATAGAGGCGGCCATGAGCAGACTGTGGTCCGGGCGGATGCTGTCCCGGTCCCCCGACATGATCAGCGTCGGCGCCGTGATCTGGCTCAGGTCTGCCGGATTGATGTGCGGTTCGGTGGTCCAGAGGCGGAAGAGTTTTGCCATGACGGCGTCCGCGTGGTCCGGGCCGTCCGGAGACAGCCGCTCGTAGGCGAGCCGTTCCCGGTCCGGCTTGTTGGGGTCCTTGGCTGCCGCGTGGATGGGCGGGCCGAGCACCGGCAGCGCACCGGCGTCGTTCTGAAACGCCGAGGGGTCAAGGTTCCCGCTGATGGCGATCAGGGAGCGGACCCGATCAGGGTGCTGCAGGGCCAGCATCAACCCGAGGACCGCGCCGTCGCTGAAGCCGAGCACATCGACCGATTCCAGGCCTTCGGCATCGAGGTAGGCCAGGGTGTCCGAGAGCCCGCGCTCGTAGCTGTAGCCGCCGTCGATGTCCGCCGACCGTCCGTGGCCGGGCCGCTCGAACGCGTATACCCTCCGCTCACCGGCCAGGGCGTCGGCTTGTTCCTGCAGCGCCTCCAGCGAGCAGAACCCGCCGTGCAGGAAGAGGATCGGCCGGCCCGCGCCGGCCCCCTCGGAATAAAGGTCGACGGCCGTGATCCCGGGGTAAGACATGTGGTCCG
>NZ_JAXIOM010000039.1:0-37501 GCF_049311025.1 Arthrobacter sp. 3Tela_A | reverse complement strand
CCGTTGCGGACCCCGTATCCCCCACTCCGGATCCAGAGGCGGTTCCGGAGCCGGATACCGGCCTAAGCGCAACACAGAATCCGGCCGAAGACGCGCCCGGCAGCGGCACCTCCGCCGCACCCGGGAGCGCGGCTGCCGGGGGCACCGCTCCAGTGGCAAACGCCGAGCAGGTGGCCCTGGCCTCGCGGACAGCGTGGAATCCAGCCGGGAGGGACAGGGTGGCCGCCGCCCTTGCGGCTGCCGATGCCTACACAGCAGCGCACCCGGGAACAGCTGAGGTAGCCGTCTACTCTTCGGTCCGTGCCGGCCTGGCCTGCGGGTCAGCCGAAGACAGCACCGCGCTGGTGACCCGCGCCCTGCGGAGCGCCGGCTACACCTTCACCGGCTGCGGCCCGGAGGACATTCTCAGCTGGTTCACCGGCCACCCGGAGTACGCAGCCGTCCTGCCGGATGATTCCTCCGCCCGGCCCGGCTCACTGGCGGTGGTCCGCGGACCGTCCGGAAGGGCCGTCATCGGGGTATACCTCAGCGACGGGCTGGCTGTGTTCGGTGGAGATGCGGCCGCCGTCTGCACCGTTTCGGGGTCAGCGCAGGCTCCTGCAGTCCACCCGGTCATTGCCCCTGCAGACCTGTTCCGGACCCTGCAGCTGCCCGTCGGGACTGCGGTGGAGGAAGCACCGGTTTACATCCGTCCGGTACCGTTCGCCTGACTGTTCTGCCGATCCGGTCCTGAAAAAGGCCTTGCAATCTTACTTTCTTCACCGTATAAAGTAAGAATGTCATCCACCTCACATGCACCAACTGGCCGCCGGGAACTCCGGCGGATCCGGGTGGAATCCGTCGTGGGAGCGCTCCTGTCCCAGGGCCCCATCTCCCGCACCGACCTGGCCGCAGCCACGGGCTACAGCCCCTCCACCGTGACCGGAATCGTGCATGAACTGCAGGAACTGGGTTATCTCCATGAGGTCGGCCAGCGCGAATCCACCGGCGGACGGCGCCGAACCCTCATGGAAATCGACCGCTCGGCGGTAGTCCTGGTGGTTGCCGAAATCTGCCGCGGAAGTGTCCGTGCCAGCCTCATTGACCTGGATGCCCACGTGCTCGAAACCCGGGAATCGGTGTTCGACGCCGAAGATCCGGTGGCCTCCACGGCGCAGGCCGTTTCAGAACTCACCGCCGCAGCGCCCCGCCGCCCGGCCCGGCTGGTCCTGGCACTGCCAGGCGTCGTGGGAACTGACGGTACCGTCAGTTTGGCGCCGGACTTCGCCGCGGCAAACGGTTCGGAACTTGCCGGGGAGCTGCAGCGCCGCACCGGACTCCAGGTCACCCTTGAAAACGACGTAAACCTGGTGGCCCTCGGCGAGCGCAGCGCCGGCGCAGCCGCCGGCGCTGATGACCTCGTGCTGATCCACGTGGCCGAAGGCGTCGGTGCCACCATCCTGAGCGGCGGCAGGCTCCTTCACGGCGCCACCCGCTCCGCCGGCGAAGTTGGCTTCCTGCCCGTGGCGCCCCGCCCGCTCCCCCACGGCAACCGGGGCCCCTTCGAGGCAGCCTGGAGCACCCCGGCCATCGCTGCAGCCGCCAAATCGGCGGGGCTCGACGCCGGCGGAGGCGTGATTGCCCGCATGTGCACTGACGAGCGCACCCGGACCCTGCGCGACGACGTACTGGATGCCTGGGCCTGGGCCGCCGTCGTCTGCGCCTGTGTCCTGAATCCGGCGCTCGTGGTGTTCTCCGGAGACGCCGTCGGCCTGGATGACCCGGCCCGCACCGCACTGACCAACCGGATCCGCGCCGCCGCGCCGTCGGCACCGGATGTCACCTTCGCGTCCCTGGGCCCTGCCGGCATCCTGCACGGAGCCGTTGCCCGCGTCCTGGAAGACCCCTCTGCCCTCATTACCCCCGGCGGCTGAACTGCCGGCTCCAAGATCACCCCGCACCACCCACACCCCAAGGAGAAGTACATGAAACGCACTTTCCGCAAACCGCTCGGCGCTGTTGCCGGCGGCCTGGCGCTGATGCTCGCACTCTCGTCCTGCGGCCTGGACGATTCGTCCTCCGGCGCCGAAGGGTCCGACGGCGGAACCCTCACCATCTACACCGCCCGTGACAAGGGCCTCGCCGAAGCAGTCGTGGCCGACTTCGAGGCAGCCAACCCGGACTACGCCGGCAAGGTGGAGATCCTCACCCTCGGCGCCCAGGAAGCGCTGGAGCGCATCCGCGCCGAGAAGGCCAACCCGCAGGGTGACATCTGGTGGGGCGGCACCGGCCAGCAGATGAAGCAGGCAGCCGGCGACGACGTCCTTGCTCCCGCCCCCGAAGCCGTGATCGATGCCGTTCCGGAGGCCCTGCGCGACCCCAGCGGACTCTGGGTCGGTGAGATGCAGCTCGCCGAGGTGATTTTCTACAACCACGACATGCTCAGCGAAGAAGAGGCCCCGAAGGACTGGGACGACCTGATTGCTCCGGAAATGGCTGACAAGGTGGCTATCCGCGACGTTGAGGCTTCCGGCACCATGCGCAGCATTTACGCAGCCATGATCGACCGTCAGTACGACGCCGCCGGCTCACCGGAGGCCGGCTACGACTGGCTGCGCAAGCTCGACGCCAACACCAAGGTCTACGCGGCCAACCCGACCGACCTGTACCTGCGCGTGACGCGCCAGGAAGCCGCAGCCAGCGCCTGGAACCTGCAGGACGTCATGCTGCAGATCGAAAACCAGAACGCCCCCTACACCCCGGTGATCCCGGAGTCCGGTGCCCCGATGCTGGTGGACGGCGTGGCCAAGATCAAGAACGGACCCTCCAGCGAAGCCGCTGATGCGTTCCTCGAGTTCCTCTTCAGCGAAGAGACCCAGAAGGACCTCTCCGAGACCTACTACCAGATCCCCTCGATCGAGATGACCGAGACCCCGGCCTGGCTGGCCGAGCTGGACCTGGTGGAAATGGACGTTGACTGGGACCGCATTGGCCAGAACGAATCCGAGTGGATCGGTTACTGGGCCGAGAACATCAAGGGCAAGGGCTAACAAGCCCGGACAGGGGGGGGGGGGGCGGGGGGGGGGCGCCCCCCCACCTCCTGAACCTTCCAACCCCCTACCTGCGGAGAGCAGCCATGACACGAGTCCTCCTCGAATCGATTGAAAAACGGTACCCTGGTGCCGCGCCTTCAGTGGCAGACCTCAACCTCACCATCGAAGACGGAGAGTTCTTCACCCTTCTGGGTCCGTCCGGGTGCGGCAAATCGACCACCCTGCGCATGGTTGCGGGCTTCATCCAGCCCTCCCGCGGGCGGATCCTCTTCAACGACCGTGACGTCACGAATACCGCGCCCAACCGCCGCGACACCGGAATGGTCTTCCAGAACTACGCCCTGTTCCCCCACATGACCGTCCGGGCCAACGTGGGCTACGGCCTCAGCGTCCGCCGCACCGCACGCGCTGAAAAGAACAAGCGGGTGGACCGCGCACTGCAGCAGGTTGGCCTCGAAGGCTACGCAGACCGCCGCATCGACATGCTCTCCGGCGGACAGCAGCAGCGTGTTGCACTGGCCCGGGCCCTGGTCATCCAGCCCTCGGTCCTGCTCCTGGATGAGCCGCTCTCCAACCTGGATGCGAAGCTGCGTGAGGAAACCCGCGCGGAAATCCGCGGCACCCAGAAAGCTGCCGGCATCACCAGCATCTACGTCACCCACGACCAGGCCGAGGCCATGGCCATGAGCGACCGCGTCGCCATCCTTGAATCCGGGCGGCTGCACCAGGTTGCCCCGCCGCGGGAGGTCTACCACCGGCCGGCCACGTCCTTCGTGGCCCGGTTCATCGGCCGCTCCAACGTGCTGGAGTGCACGGTGCTGGAGACAGGCACCGACTCCGTACACCTTAAGCTGGCCGACGGTTCGGTGCTGCGCGCCCCGCGGGTGGCCGGCACAGTCTCCGGCAACGCTGCCGCAGGCGACACCGCAGCAGTAAGCCTGCGCCCGGAATCATTCGCCATGCACACGGACGCCGGCGGCGAGAGCCGTCCGGGCACCCTCCGCGGCACGGTCAAGACAGCTGAATTCACCGGTGCCGTGAACGTCTACGAAGTCGACTGGAACGGCAAGGAGCTGGTGGTCTCCGTCCCCGATTCCGAGGACCGGGCGCAGCCCGGGGACAGGGTCACCCTGTTCCCGCATCCGGACCGGGTCTGGCTGGTAGCCCCGTGACCGGCCTCGCCGCAAGACTGCGGAACCGCAGCGGAACCACATCCTCGGACCGGTTCATCTACTGGCTGGCCATTCCGCTGGTCCTGGTCCTGCTGATTTACATCGTCATTCCGATGTTCGCCACGGCGCGCACCAGCGTCGACGGCGGAGTAGGCAACTACAGCGGCTTCTTCGGCGGAAACTCCGGCCGGGCCCTGGGCCTGTCCGTAGGCATCTCCGTGATCTCCGTGATCACCACCGGCATCATCGGCACGGCACTGGCCGTGCTGCTGACCCGCTTCGACTTCCCCGGCCGCAACGTGCTGCGCCTGTTCGCGATGCTGCCCATGGCGCTGCCGCCGCTGATCGGCGCTGTCTCCTTCTACTTCCTCTACGCCGAGAGCGGGATCCTGCCGCGCTTCCTGGCGCAGTACTTCGGCGCCGACCCGGGAGCAGTCTCCGCCAACGGCGTCCTGGGTGTGCTCCTGGTCCACACCATGACCATGTACCCGTACTTCTATCTGGCGGTCTCCTCCGGCCTGGCCGGTTCCGACGCCTCCATGGAAGAAGCTGCCCTGAACCTGGGTGCCAGCCGCTTCACCATGTGGCGCACGGTGCTGCTGCCCATGCTGACTCCGGCCCTGGTCTCCGGCGCCCTGCTGACCTTTATGGTCTCCATGGCTTCCTTCACCGCACCGCAGTTCTACAACGTGCAGACCCTGACCATGCAGATCGTCGCTTCCCGGACCTCCGGCGCCTACGAACTCGCGGCTGCCCAGTCCACCGTGCTGTCCATCGTCTCCATCCTCTTCCTGCTGGCAATGCGCTGGTACCAGAACCGGCGGGTGCACCGCAGTGCTTCCAAGGGCACCCCGCAGGCCGTGAAGGTCATCCACGGAACTCTCCCCCGCCTCGGCGCCGGCCTGGGCTCCGCCGTCCTGGTGCTGATCCTGATGGCACCGGCGGCGGTGATTGTGCTGCTGGCCTTCACTGTGGACGGTTCCTGGACCGTGCAGATCCTGCCCAGCCAGTACACGCTGGGGAACTTCTCCCGGATCTTCACCGACCCGGCGACCCTGCGTCCGATCCTGGTGAGCAGCCAGATGGCGTTCATCGCCATGATCGCCTGCACCGTGGTCGGTGTCATTGCCTCCTGGGTAGTCACCCGGTGGAAGGGCCCGGGCAAGGGACTGCTGGACGTGATGGTGATGATCCCGTGGGCGCTGCCCGGCACCGTCGTCGGCGTCAACCTGGTGACCGCGTTCGCCAGCCCTTCGCCCTTCAACCTGGGCCAGGTCCTGATCGGTTCGCTGTGGATCCTTCCGGTCGCCTACTTTGTGCGGTTCCTGCCGCTGGTCTTCCGCTCGGCCAACGCCGCGCTGGCCCAGATCGATCCCTCCGTTGAGGAAGCTGCCCGCAACCTCGGTGCCGGGCACTGGCGCGTGCTGCGCACCGTGACGGTTCCGCTGATGTACCGCGGCATCCTCGCCGGCGCCCTGATGGCCTTTATCCAGGGCTTCGGTGAGTACGTGGCCTCCGTAGTGATCTACCCGGCACGTTTCGCGCCGCTGTCCGTGGAGATCTACAACCGGATCTACTCCAACGAGTTCGGCACCGCCGCAGCGTACGGCACCCTGCAGATGGGCCTGATCCTGATCGTCCTGATCATCTCCCAGCGGCTGGAGAACCCGGGCAGCGGCGGCATCGCCAAGATGCTTCGGCGCCGCCGCCGTCCCACCGTGGAGACTCCGCTGGTTGGCCCCATGCCTCCCACGGCCACCCCGCTGCCGATCCCCACTTCCGCCGCCCCCGACCTGAAGCCGGTGAAATAAGCATGACTACCCCCTCACGTCCGCTCCTGACCGACCGCCCCGACCTGTCCGTTTACTGGGACAACCATCTGCGTGATGCCTTCGAGGAGGCCGCAGCCAACATCTACCCGCCCATGGTGGAAGCCTCCCTGGCCCACGTCTGGATGCTCGACGACGAAGGCATCCTGCCGCGGGAACGTTCCGCCAGGCTGGAGAAGGGCCTGCTGGAACTGTGGGAGCGGATCACCGACGGGCGGCAGGAATACCAATTCGACGGTTCCGTGGAAGACCCGTACTACTTCATGGAACAGCAGCTCGCCGCTGCCTGCGGCATCTCCACCTCGGAACTGGACGTCCAGCTGGCCCGCAGCCGCAACGACCTCGACGCCGGTGCCTTCCGGATGGTGCTCCGGCGCCAGATCCTCGACCAGGCGGACCTGGTGTTCCAAGCCGCCGCCGACGCCGCTGAACTGGCCCGCCGGCATGCCGACGCCCTGATCATCGGCTTCACCCACCGCCGCCCTGCCCAGCCCACCACCATCGGCCATGTTTTGGGCGGCTTGGCCGAAGCCCTGCTGAGCCAGGGACGGGAGCTGCTGGACATCTATGCGGAGATGAACGTGTCTCCGCTGGGCTCCGCGGCGTTCACCGGATCCGACGTGCCGATCAACCCCCAGACGGTCGCTGACCTGCTGGGCTTCGATTCAACGTTCACGTCCAGCTACGAGGCCGTCGCCGGGGCAGAGCACTTTATGCGCCTGGCCGCTGCGCAGGCACGGATCTGCGCCACCGGGGCGCGCTTCTCCCGGGTGCTGCTGGAATGGATGACTTTCGGCTGGGTAGCCACCCCGGACGCCTACACCCAGGGCTCTTCGATCATGCCGCAGAAGAAGAACCCGGTGGTGCTGGAGCACATGGTCTCCATGGCCGGCGCCGCTGCCGCGGACATGTCCGCCACCTACGCGAACATTAACTCCGGCTGGTACGAGGACTCCAACAACGCCACCACCGATGTGCAGAAGCACCTGTGGCGTGCCTCTGACCGGGTGATCCGGTTTGTGCGGATGCTGGATGGCCTGCTGGGCGAATTCACCGTACTGCGGCTTCCGGACAGGGCGGAGATCGTCCGCTCCGGCGCCACCACCACGTCCGTGGCAGAAGCGCTGGCAGTCGCCGGCGTGCCCTGGCGCGGAGCGCACGACGTCGTCGGGCGGCTGTTCAAGTCCGCCGATCCCACAGCGTGGTCGCGGGAGCAGGTGACCGAGGCCCTGGCCGCGGGGAACATCAACACTGACCTGACAGACCTGGTGCTGGCTGCCGGCACTGACCCGGGACGGATCCTGGACCGGCCGCAGGCAGGCAGCCCCGGCATCAAGGCGGTCACCGCCACAGCTGACCGTGCGACGGAAGCCGCCCGCACCCTGGCCGTCCGTGCCGCGGAACTGCGCACCGGCATCGACGCAGCCCGTGCCGCCCTGCTGGAACGCGCACAGGCCCTGGCGGCCGCGGCATGAGCGGTGCGCAGGCCACCATCACCGTTATAGGGAACACCAATCTGGACATCATGGTGTCCGGAGCAGCAGCACTCCCGGAGCCCGGAACCGAGGCGATCGTGCCGGGGATCGACATCCGGCTGGGCGGGTCCGCGGGGAACCTCGCAGTCCGCTGTGCCGGACTGGGACAGGAAACCGTCCTGGTCAGCAAGGTTGGGGATGATGCTTCCACCCGGTTGGTGGAGGCAGAACTTGCCCTGCCCGGGCTGGATGCTGTCCTGGTGCGGGACGCCGGGTTGCCCAGCGGCATCACTGTGGCAGTTGAAGCGCCGGGCCGCGACCGTGCCTTCATTTCCTCTCTGGGTGCCATGGCGGAACTTGCGCCGCAGGACGTGCCGTCCGGCGCGCTGCAGGCCGGTACCGTGGTGCTGGCCGGCTACTTCCTGCTGCCGAGGCTGCGCGGGGACGCCTCCCATGAGCTCTTCGCCGCAGCGCATAAGAACGGCGCTCTTACCGTACTGGACACCGGCTGGCCCGCTGAGGGCTGGACCGAGGACGTCCGGGCGGAGGTCCGCAGCGTGCTTGGCTCCGTGGATCTGTTCCTGCCGAACAGCGACGAGCTCACGGGGCTCACCGGGAACCCGGACCCGCGCAGCGCTGCCCTGCAGCTGGCCGCGCAGACCTCCACCATGGTCGCCGCCAAGCTCGGGGCTGACGGCGCAGGGCTCGCCCTGCCGGACGGAACGTGGCTGCACTCCGCCGCCCGGCCCGTGACCCCGGTGGACAGCACCGGCGCCGGGGACGGCTTCAATGCCGCGTTCCTGGCCTGCCTTGCCCGCCGGGATTCACCCGCCCAGGCGCTGGCCGCCGCCGTCGGCTACGCCACCGAGCTGGTGGCCACGGCGCCCGAGCGGCGCGGCGCCGTCGTACTGCCCGAATCCCAGCCTCTGCCCCTGTAGGAGGAACCCGTGCATGTCTCCCGAATCGGGAACCGCCCTGTGGTGCAGGGCCTTTCCATCATCGATTTCCATCTGCATTTCCGGATGCCCTTCGATCCGCTGACCCGCTCACTGTCCGGCGGCCAGTTCGCCTGTGAGGAATCCAGTGCTGCTGCCGCGGACCGCGCGGCGAAGGTCGCCGGCATGTCAGCACAGTGGCGGCGCAGCTGGGACTTCGCTGACCCGGAACCTGCCGCGGCGGATCTCGGCTGGGAAGCCGAAGCAGACCGCTGGACCGCGGAGCTTGACCGGCACCATATTGAACACGCCGCGTTTGTCACCGCCGGCGGGAACAAGGAGATGGCAGCGCTGGTGCAGCGGGGTGCCGGGCGTTTCACGGGCCTGGCAGCCATGGCCGATCCGTTCGCGCCCGGTGCGGCGGAGGAGTTCCGGCGCGCGGTGCGGGACGACGGGCTGCGCGGCCTGAAGCTCTTCGCGCCGCTGATGTCCTCCCGCATCGACGACCCCGCGGCGGATCCGCTCTGGCGGGTTGCCGCCGAGTACCAGGTACCCGTGCTGATCCACTTTGGCCACTGCGGCTCCGCCGGCGGAATCGCGCACAACGCCATGATTGAACCTGCGTGGCTGGAAGCCGTTGCCAAGCGGCATCCGGACGTGACGTTCGTGGTGCCCCACTTCGGCATCCAGCACGTTCAGCAGGTGCTGTTCCTGATGTGGGCCTGCCCCAACGTGCTGGTGGACACCTCCGGCTCCAACCAGTGGGTGCGGTTTATGGCCCAGAAACTGACCCTCGAGGACCTCTTCCGCCGGTTCTATGAAACCCACGGCCCGGAGCGGATTGTCTTCGGCACTGATTCGTCCTGGTTCCCGCGAGGCTACGCACGGCGTTACCTGGTGGACCAGCTGCGGATCTGCTGGGAAATGGGCATGCCCGCAGCGGACGTGCAGAAGATCTTCGGCGCCAACGCCGCCGGCCTGCTTGGCCTCACGGACTGGGCACCGGCTGACCCGGAGCTGGCGCGTTCCCTCTCGCTGGACGGGTCCCTGAACGGAGCCGCAGAATGAGCGTGCGGGTGCTGGCTGCTTCATCTTCCCAGGACTTGGGCATGGCTGCGGCCGATGCTGTCATGGAACGCCTGGCTGCACGTTCGAATCCGGTGCTGGGCATCGCCACGGGTTCTTCCCCGCTGCCGCTCTATGAGCAGCTGGCGCGGCGGGCCCGGGAGCTGCCGCGTCTGCGAGGCTTCGCCCTGGACGAATACCTTGGTCTGCCGCCGGGCCATCCGCAGAGCTACCGCGAGGTGGTGCGGCGGGAAGTCATCGATCCGCTGGGTTTGGATCCGGACGCGGTGCTGGTGCCGGACGGCACGGCCGCTGATCCGGAGGCCGCCGCCGCAGAGTACGAGGCCCTGATCCGCGCCGCCGGCGGTGTTGACGTTCAGATCCTTGGAATTGGCAGCAACGGCCATCTCGCATTCAACGAGCCGGGGTCCCCGCTGGACTCCCACACTCGGGTGGTCGAGCTGACTGCCAGCACCCGGGAAGCCAATGCCCGGTTCTTTCCCTCGCTGGGTGAAGTGCCGACGCACGCGCTGACCCAGGGGCTGGGCACCATCCGGGAGGCGAGGTCCCTGGTCCTTCTGGCTTCCGGAACCGGCAAGGCAGAAGCCATTGCCGCAGCGTTGAACGGCCCGGTGACACCGGAGGTCCCGGCCTCCGTCCTGCAGCTGCATCCGGACGTGACGGTACTGCTGGCCGGCGGCGCCGAAGCCGGGCTGGTTCCCGGCAGCTACAGCCTGGTCCGGGAAACCCGCGCGGCGGGACGCTGATACACCTGGATCCCCTGGTATCCGGATTCCCCTGCCTGCCTACTGGGCCGGCAGGGCCGGCAGCTCCTGCAGGGACCACTGGTTGCCGTCCGGATCGCTGAAGTACACAAACGTGCCCCAGTCCAGCGGCGTCACTTCGCTGACCCCTGCCACGCCGCCGTCGAGCAGGTGCTGGCGGGCCTCGGCCGCGCTGGGCACCACTATCTGGATGCGCTGGCTGCCGGGGACCATGTCAGTGGTCCCTTCTCCAATCACCACGGAGCAGGCCGATCCGGGCGGTGTCAGCTGCACGAACCGCAGGCTGTCATCCACCCGCTGGTCAAAGTCGTCCGCGAAGCCAACCTGGTTCACGTAGAAGTGTTTGGCGGCGTCAACGTCGGACACCGGCACGGGTACAAGTTCTATTTTCCAGTCCATGCGCAGGACGATACGCGCGGCAGGGAACCGGAAAAACACCGGTGAGGTCAGCTCCTGTCCGCATTCCGCGACGGCATTCCCAGCTCCCCGGTCCAGCAGGCATAACCTCGCCGGGCGGACGCAGCGCGGCGTGCCGGGATTCCCATGTTCTGTGACGGGCGGTAACTGGTGTGACCCCACCGGTCACAGGGGTATCACCGCGTGGGAACCCTGGCCGGAGGGATGCGCTACAGGGCAGGAATCGGGCCAGCGAGTACCCCAGCCGGCCGGACTCCGGAGCCAGACACCCCGTCCCACCGGCGCAAATACGATCCCGGTGGAATAAGCCTGCTTAGTATCAGGTTGTACCCCTACATGACTGAGCAGACTGAAAACACCCTGTCCGCGACCATCGACCTCAAGGACCTCGGCGTGGTTCAGCGCCTCGGCTTCGGGGCCATGCGCATTGTCGGCCCCGGTGTCTGGGGCGAGCCGGAAAGCCGCGGCACCGCCGTCGAGGTGGTGCGCCGCGCCGTCGAGCTGGGCGTCGACTTTATTGACACCGCAGACTCCTACGGCCCGAACATCAGCGAAGAGATCATCGCCGAAGCCCTCTACCCCTACCCGGACGGCGTCCGGATCGCCACCAAGGCCGGATTTGTGCGTACCGGACCGGACGAGTGGATTCCGCTGGGCCGCCCCGAGTACCTGCGCCAGCAGGCGGAACTGGGCCTGCGCAAGCTGAAGGTGGATTCCCTGGACCTGTTCCAGCTGCACCGCATCGACCCCACTGTGGATGCCGAGGAGCAGTTCCGCGTGCTGGCCGAGCTGCAGAAGGAAGGCAAGGTCAAGGCACTGGGCCTGTCCCAGGTCAGTGTGGAGCAGCTGCAGGCAGCCGAGAAGCACTTCACCGTCTCCACCGTGCAGAACCGCTACAACCTTACGGACCGTTCCTCTGAGGACGTCCTTGAATATGCCCAGGCCAACGGAATCGGGTTCATCCCCTGGGCGCCGATCTCCGCCGGGGAACTCGCCAAGCCCGGCGGCGTGCTGGATGAAGCAGCCAAAAACCTCGGAGCCACCACCTCCCAGGTAGCCCTGGCATGGCTTCTGAAGCGTTCACCGGTGATGATGCCCATTCCGGGCACCGGCTCCGTGGCCCACCTTGAAGAGAATTTGGGCGCCCGGGACCTGGTGCTCGACGACGCCACATTCGAGGCGATCGACGCCGCCGCACGGTAGCCGTCTCCCCGCCCGCTTCTTACACCTCCGAAGGAAGGACCCTCCATGAACAACATCCTGATGGTTGTCTCCGCCGCCGATTCCCTCACCATGAAGGACGGCTCCGAACACCCCACCGGTTTTTGGGCCGAAGAACTGGTTGAAGCCCACCGCACCCTGGCTGAAGCCGGACACCGCATCACCTTCGCCACCCCCGGCGCCAAGGCTCCGACCGTGGACGCGATCAGCCTGCAGCCGGACCAGGCCGGCGGCGAGGAAAAGGCCGCACACCTGAAGTCCTACCTCGAAGAACTGCGTCCGGAGCTGAACTCCCCCATGGCGCTGGCCGACGTCGCACCCCTGGAATACGACGCCGTCGTCATCCCCGGCGGACACGGCCCCATGGCAGACCTGGCCACGGACTGGGACATGGGCCGGATCCTCATTGCGGCGAACGACGCCGGCATGCTGATCGCCCCGTTCTGCCACGGCCCGGCGGCGCTGCTCAGCGCCGAAACCCCGGAGACCGGCTTCGCGTTCTCCGGTCGCCGGCTCACCGTCTTCACCAACGACGAGGAACTGAACGGCGGCACCGGGGAAAACACCCCCTGGATGGTTGCTGACGCGCTGGCTGACAAGGGTGCCGTTGTGGAGGCCGGTCCGGCCTGGGAGAGCTTCGTCGTCACCGACGGGAACCTGATCACCGGCCAGAACCCGCAGTCCAGCGTCGACGTCGCGCAGCAGGTCCTCGCCTCACTGCCCGACTAGATTTCTGGCAGAGTAAAGCCATGACTGTCCTGATTGCCGGCTGCGGCGACCTGGGCACGGAAGCCGGCCTGCGGTTCGCCGCGGCCGGCTTTCCCGTGCTCGGCTGGCGCCGCTCCGCCGAAAAGATCCCCGCTCCCCTGACCGGCCAGAGCGCCGACCTCACCGGGCAGCTGCCCGTCATTCCGGCCGACACCGAAATCGTGGTGATTTCAACCGCTGCCGGGGAACGCACCGAAGCGGCCTACCGGTCCGCTTACGTGGACGGCACGGCGAACGTGCTGGATGCCTTGGAGCGCGACGGCGTGCAGCCGCGGAGGATCCTCTTTGTCTCATCCACCGCCGTGTACGGGGACGCCGAAGGCGGCTGGCTGGATGAAGACTCCCCCACGGCTCCGGCTTCGGTGACCGGCGCCATCATCCGCGAAGCCGAGGACCTGCTGCATGCCCGCCGGCCGGATGCGGTGGTGCTGCGTCTGGCCGGAATCTACGGTCCCGGGCGCACCCGGCTGATTGACCAGGTCCGTTCCGGCGCGCCTGATCCCGGCCCTGGGCAGCTGACCAACCGGATCCACCGGGACGACGCCGCAGCGGCCATTGTGCACCTGACGACGGCTACGGCCGAGCCGGCACCCCTGTATCTGGGGGTCGACGACGAGCCCGTGGAACAGCGCGATGTGCTGGCTTTCCTCGCCGGTGAATTGGGCACGGCTTTGTCGGCCGGTGAATCCGGCAAATCAAGCCGGGGCGGCAACCGGCGCCTGTCCAACGCACGGCTACGGTCCACCAGGTTCAGCTTCGCGTATCCGACTTTCCGGGAGGGTTACCGGGCGGTGCTTGCCGGGGAAGGCGTGCGGCACGGCTGAGCGGCTAGAGCTGGGCGTATCCGCAGGCACTGGCGATAGGAGGCGTCCGGCCGCGTCAGCGGAGGAGAAGGCAGCTGGTCCGGAGGATGTCTCGGGCTTGCTGCCCGGGCCTCGGCTAGGCACGGGGTTCCTCCACTTTGGGACTTTCCTGCCGGTTTCGGACTTTCCTGCGCGGCGCCGTGGCAGGAAAGTCCCAAACTGGCAGGCTTGTCCCAAACCGGAGGGATTACGCCCACGTTCGGCGCCCAAACCGCAGGCATGTCCCAAACCGGAGGCATGGGTAGCCGCAGCCGCCGAGACCGACGCCGCGCTACAGCTGCGGGTACCGCCCCGCCCAGGGCCGCAGGACCTCGATGGCCGCACCCGCCCGGAACACGGATTCCTCCTGGAACGGATGCCCAACCACCTGCACCCCGGTAGGCACGCCGTCCGCACCGAAGCCGGACGGCACCGCCAGGACCGGGCAGCGGTTCGCAATGTTGAACGGCGCCGTCAGGTGACCCTCCCAGTAGTGCTTCAGCCGGGTTCCGGCCACCTCGATGCCGTCAAGATAATCGGCATCCGCGGCCAGTGATCCCGTTCCCGAGGTGGGGCAGAGCAACACGTCGAAACCGGCCATTGCCGTTGCCAGCTCCGACTGGATCTTCGCCTCCGCCGCCAGCCCTTCAACCAGGGTGCTGCGCTGTGCAGCCGCCCGGGCGTCTGCCATGAACCGGCGGGTGTAGGAGGCCAGTGAGTCTTCGGTCCCGGCTGTGGCTTCCTCCATGGCCGGACCCAGGATGTGGCCAAAGTGGGTGAAGATCGTGTCCCGGATACCGGCGGTGGTCCACGGCAGTTCCACTTCTTCCACCACGGCTCCGGCTGCCTGCAGTGCGGCGGCAACGGCACGGGTGTTGGCTTCGACTGCGATGTCCAGCGGATAGTCCCCCAGTCGCAGGCAGAGTGCCACGCGCATCCCGGCTGCGTTTCCGGCGTCGGGATAGCCCAGCGGCAGCGTGCCCGGCCCGCCGAAGGAGGCGTGGTCCCCCGGGTGCTGGCCGGACATCACGTTGGCCAGCAGCGCGGTGTCCGCAACGGTGCGTGCCATGGGCCCGTCACCGCGGTACCAGTCGGCGGAGAGCGGAGCCTGTCCGGGGATCCTGCCGTAGGGCGCCTTGTAGCCCACCGTCCCGGTGAAGGCAGCGGGCAGCCGGGTGGACCCCGCGATGTCCGACGCCGTTGCCAGCGGCGCCAGGCCGGCGGCCAGTGCAGCTCCCGCTCCGCCGGAGGACCCGCCGGGTGAGCGGTCCAGGTTCCACGGATTGCGCGTGACGCCCCACATGGGGCTGTGCGTCACCGTAGCGCAGCTGAACTCCGGTGACGTGGTACGGGCGTGCATTATTCCCCCGGCAGCACGGATGCGCTCCACCACGGGATGGTCGGCCGCGGCTACGGTAGCGGCCTGGGCAAGCAGTCCCTGGGAGAAGCTGCGCCCGGCCAGGGCGTGCTTCTCCTTAGTCGCCACGGGCAGTCCCAACAGGGACCGCCGTCCGGCGCTTCCCCGCAGGTACTCTGCTTCCGCGCTGCGGGCCTGGACCATTGCGTCGTCGAACATGGTTTCCGTGAACGCGTTGACCGCCCCGTTGACGGTGCCCGTACGCTCGATGGCTGCCTGGAGCAGTTCCACGGGAGACAACTCCCGGGAACGGAACAGTTTCAGTGCAGTGACGGCGTCCAGATAGTGCAGCGGCGCCTCCCCTGCCGGGCGTGCGGACAGGTCTTCGCCGGTGGCCGGTGTGCTCATGCTGCCGGACCCGTGGCTTGGTCCGTCAGGGCACCGTGCACGAGCTTCCAGCCGAGTTCGGTGAGCGCTTCCAGTCCGGCAACCATGTCCTCGTCCTTGGTGAACTCGCGCTCACAGTGGGAGACCCCGTCCACGGAGGGAATGAAGAGCATGACGGTGGGCGCAATGCGGTTCAGCGCCACCGAATCGTGCCCCGCCATGGTCTGGATCCGGCGAATCCCCAGCCCCAGCTCAGCAGCAACCTTCTCCGCCAGTTCGAGCCCTTCCGCGGGGTAGCACTGGATGCCGCGGATATCGAAGTCGTTCACGTTGATGGTGATGTCGTGTTCCCGTGCAATGGCGTCGATGTCCGCGAGCAGGGACGCGCGGGCTTCGCTGACGATCTCCGGTGATGCCGACCGCAGGTCCGCCACCAGGTGGACCCGGCGGGCGACGACGATCGGCGAGTTCGGCTCCAGTGTCATCCGCCCCACCGAGGACACCAGTGCCTCATCGGCGAACTTCTTCGTCACGTCGTGGACCAGCAGCACCACCTTGGACGCCGCCACCAGGGCATCGTGGCGGTCTGCCATGGCAGTGGCGCCGGTGTGCGACTGTTCGCCGAGCACCTCGATGTCCAGTTTCTGGGTGTACCAGGAATAGTCGACGGCGCCCAGCGGCAGCTGCTCGCGTTCCAGGATGCGTCCCTGCTCAATGTGGATTTCCGCGTAGCTGGCCACTTCCGGCCGCTCATCCGTGCCGAGGTACCCGATTCCGGACAGGGCCTCCCGGACGGAAACCCCGGCAAGGTCACGGACCTCCAGCATGGCCTCTTCATCCATGAGCCCGGCAAACACCGAACTGCCCATGATGGACGGCGCGAACCGTCCGCCTTCCTCGTTGAACCAGTTCACAACCGCCAGGTTGAAGACCGGGGTTCCGCCGGCGGCCTGAAGACGCTCGGTGATCCGGGAGGCGGCGTGGAGGCCGGCGATCACGCCGTACGCGCCGTCGAACCGGCCGCCCAGCGGCTGGCTGTCCAGGTGCGAGCCAACCAGCACGTACGGTGCGCCGGGAACCAGCTCGATCAGCGCGAACATGTTGCCGATGCTGTCCACACGCACCTCCCAGCCGCGGGCCTCGGCGTAGGCGGCAAACCAGTCCCTGGTCAGCTTGTCTTCAGCGGTGGCTGCTTGCCGGTCGACGCCGTTGGCTGGGGTGGCGCCAATGGCGGCGACGTCGTGGAAATCCTTCAGGAAGGCCTGGGATGAAGTCATGGTTTCTTTCCTTTGATTCAGGCGGGCTTGGTCCGTGCGGCCGTACCGAGCGGCGCTAGCCCATGCGGCCGCGGGTTTCCGGCACTTTGGTGAGGGTGAGCAGCAGCAGCACGATCACGGCTGCAGCACTCATGTAGAAGCCCGGCGAGTACGCCACGTCCGTCGCGGCTACCAGTGCGGTGCCAACGAACGGGGCGGTGCCGCCGAAGATGGCATAGGCAACGTTGTAGCTGATGGCTGCGGAGGTGAAGCGGGTCTTGGTGGTGAAGATTTCCACGAAGAACGTGTAGCAGCCGCCGCCGTAGATGCAGAGCGGAATGACGAAGAGCAGCTGGCCCAGGATGGCCAGTCCCAGCACGCCGCTGGTCACCAGCATGAAGCAGGGAACGGCGAAGACGGCCAGTGCTGCCGAGCCGGCAATCAGCATGGGCTTGCGGCCAACCCGGTCGCCGATGATTCCCCCCAGCGGCAGGAGCAGTGCGTAGAACGCCATGGCTGCGGCGTTGGCGAGCAGCGACTGGTCACGGCTGAGGTTGCCGGTGGTCTGGACGTAGGAGACGAAGTAGCCGGAAAGGAAGTAGAAGCCCATTGCCGTGAGGCCCATGACGAAGATGACCTGCAGCATACGGACCTTGTTGGTGCGGAAGGTCTCGCGGATGGGGCTGTATTCCTTGGTCTGGTTTTTGGCCAGGACTGCCTTGAAGACTTCGCTTTCCTCGGTCTTGGCGCGGATCCACAGGCCGAAGAGGGACAGCGGCAGTGCCAGCAGGAACGGGATGCGCCATCCCCAGCTCTGGAAGTCGGCGTCGCTCATGGACTGGCTGAGGATCAGGATCAGCGTTCCGGCCACCACGGAGGGCAGCGCGGTGGCTGCGAGGGTGATGTTGAGCCAGAAGCCGCGGCGGTTCGCCGGTGCGTGTTCAAAGACGAACGACGGCGCACCCACCGATTCACCGCCGGCCGAGAAGCCCTGCACCAGCCGGCAAAGCACCAGCAGGGCCGGAGCCAGCGCACCAATGGTGGCGTAGGTCGGCAGCAGTCCGATGGCTGCAGTCGCAGCACCAATGGAGACAAGCGTGATGTAGAGGACCCGGCGCCGGCCGATCTTGTCGCCCAGGGCACCGAAGAACAGTCCGCCCAGCGGCCTGATCAGGAAGGCGACGCCGAAGGTGGCAAAAGTGGACAGCAGCCCGATGAAGGCGCTTTCGCTGGGGAAGAAGAGCTGGGAAAGGACCACGGCTGAGAGGCCGTAGAGGGCGAAGTCGTAGAACTCGATGAACTGGCCAACGCTGCCGCCGGCCAGGACACGCTTCTGCATGCCTGTAATGCGGGGCTTGGCACCTTCCGCCGGAGCGGACTGGACACTGGTGTCGTGCGGAGTCACTTCGTTCGTAGTCATGAAAGCCACCGTACGCAAACCGGGTTTAGGCTCCGTTGCCCGCGGTTTCCGGAACGTAACGTCTGGCTGGTGGTTGTGTCGGCAGTGTTTCCCTCTGCCGGTCCGCTCTGCGCGGATTGTGTAATACCGCGGAAACGTGGTTCTGAGCTGTTCAACTGCACTCCTGGGGATCGGCGCCGGTCAGCAGCCGTGTTCTCCGCGTCGTTGCGGGGATGGGGCGGCCTGCTGCCGGCAGGCAGAGATGATGATGGGTCCACTCTGGTGACCTGCGTCACAGATGTCCAGTTGATGTTTATGAAGCGTGCGATCGATTTCGTTGATGCGAGGATCAGCGATCTGCGCCGTACAGCCGCCCGCACACCGCCTCAAAAGCCAGGGCCCGGCGGGTGGGGCGGACCCCGGCCGGCCGAACCAGCATGACTTCGATTCCGGGTACATCATCGGTGAGCCGAAGCGGAACAACCCGGCCACCGGCATAGGTCTGGTCATGGTGCAGCCGCTGGTTCAGCACCGAGTAGCCGTGCCCCCGGCCAACGAAAGACCGCACCGTTTCATAGCCGGAGGCACGGTGGCGGATCTTCGGCCGCACCCCGGCGGCGGCAAACAGGCTCATGAAGTACTCACGGGTGTGCGGCAGGTCAAGCAGGATCATCGGTTCGTCTTCGAGCTGCACCAGTGATACTTCACCGTCCGGACTGGCGGCTAGGGGATGGCTTTCAGCCACGAGCACATGGGCAGTTATCCGCTCCACCACCTTGGTGGTGAAGCCTTCATCCAGCCCCAGACCGTACATCAGCGCCAATTCGCACTCGCCATCCAGCAATGAGCGCCGGAGGTATTCCTGGTCTCCTTCCAGGAAAGAAATCTGCACCTCCGGGTGCGCCGTTTCGAAGGCCTGCAGGATCACCGGGGCACGGAAGGGTGCCAGCGGAGCAAAGACTCCCACACGCAGTTCACCCGTGAGCGCGTCCGAGTAGCCGCGCGCCGCTTCATAGAGTGCATCGGCTTCTTCCAGGAAGGGCGCCAGGTCCTTGGCGAACTGCCGGCCCGCCGCGGTCAGCCGCATTCCCCGCTGCCGTCCGCGGATAAAGAGCTGGACGTCGAGGTCCTTCTCCAGCTGGCTGACCGCAGCGGAAAGCGCCGACTGGGTGACGTTGAGTTCGCGGGACGCCGCAGTCATGCTCTCGGCTGCCGCGACGGCGGCGAAGTACCGCAGCTGCACCAGGGTAAACGGTTTGGCCATGCGCCCATCCTGCCAGCACCGGGGGCGGCTCACCCGGTTGTGACGCCCGGGCCGAAGCTGGGTTAGCCCTTGGGGATGGGCGGGCCGAGCCAGAGCAGGATCAAGAACACCACCGCGACGCCGGCCACGGCAACCAGGGCTGCCGCCACGGGACGGCGCAGCACCATGGCCTGCACCTTGTCCACGAAGTTCTTCGGTTCCTCACCGCCCGGGCCCAGGCGCCAGCCGCCTTCGAGCAGGCCGCGCTTGTCCAGCGACTTTTCGAACGGGATGGTGGCCCAGGGAACGACGGCGAGCGCAACGCCCAGCACGCCGGTGGCAGCGGACCACTTCTGGTTGACCCACACAAACACGGTCACGGCGGCGTAGGACAGGAACACAAAACCGTGCAGGCCGCCGGCAATCGGCGTGAAGGCTTCGTTGCCGAACGCGTACTTGGCCACCAGGGCCGCGATCAGCAGGGTCCAGGTCACGGCTTCGGCGAAAGCCAGAGCGGTAAACAGTTTGCGGGGAGTCATGGAGCAGGCCGCCTTCCGAAGGGGGTTTGCCAACATTATGTCAGCATGGACCTGCCAGCCCTAATTCCGGGCAGCCTCCTAGCGGTACAGCTCCGGGCGCATGTCCTGGGCATAAGTGTTGATCCGCCGGGCCCGCTGCGCCTCGGCCGGATGGATGTCCGTCAGCAGCAGCTCCTCCCCGTCCGCGGCGGCCTGCGCGAGCAGGGTGCCGTACGGGGAAGCGATCACGCTGGTGCCGGTAAAGCCGGGCCCTGAGTGGTTCGCGTACGCAATGTAAACACCGTTCTCCAGCGCCCGCGCCGGGACCAGGAGGGTGGAGATCCGTTCGGCGTTGTAGGTGTGCAGCGGCTGCGGACCGCCGACGTCCCCGGTTGCGGGCACCGCCGTCGGAATGCACAGCAGGTCCGCCCCGGCGCGCACCGCCGCGCGGGCATATTCCGGGAATTCGATGTCGTAGCAAATGCCCAGGGCCACCCGGAGGCCGCGGAAGTCCGCTGACCTGGGGATCCCGGCGCCCGGTGTAAAGGCACCGCGTTCCTCGTCGCCGAACAGATGGGCCTTGCGGTAGCGCAGCAGCTCCGTGCCGGTTTCGTCGAAGAGCGAGGCAGTGATGAAGCGGGTCCCGGCGTCGTTCTCCACAGTGGAGGCGACGACGCCGATGCCTTCCTCGTCCGCGATGGTGGCCAGCTGGCTGCGCAGGGCCGCGCCGTCGGAGCCCGCCGCCTGTGCCGGGGCGTAACCCGTGGCGAACAGCTCGGGTGTCACCAGCAGGTCTGCTCCGGCGTCGGCGGCGCGGACTGCTGCCCGCCGGATCAGGGCGAGGTTTGCCTTGGGTGCACCCACCTCGGATACCGCCTGCAGCACAGCTATGCGGGCCATGTTCGCTCCTCCGGCCGGCGGGCCTGAGGTTCCCGTTCCGGCGTCGTGCCTATATTGCCACCCCAGTCTAGGCAGCCCGCCCTGAGATTACGCCGGGGATGAGGACGCGGGATAGGAAAGCGGTTCGGTGATCCACTCCAGGTCCGCCCACCGGTCCATGCGCTGCACAATCTCGAAGCTGCTGCGGCACATATCCACCACGGCCTGTTCCGGATCCGGATAGGAGAAGGCATCCTCCAGCGTCAGGATGAACTCGCTCATCTGCGGCATGAACTCCGCACGGTCCGGCCTGAGCATGGAGGAGTAGCTCTCGATCCCGGAGAAGAACGGATACGGCATGCCGAAGAAGGCCGGCTTGGACATCTTCACGTCACCCGGCCAGAAGCCGTACTCCACGAACTTCTCGTCAAAGCAGTTCACCCCAATGACGTCGCTCCCGCTGTACGGGGCAGCTTGTCCGGCGAACACGGTTCCGGACAGGTCCATGGTGCCGAACCAGAACTCGGGCATGTCCACCTTGCCCCGGAAGGGCGCCAGGAAACGGGAGAGACTGCGGTGGGCGAAGTGCAGGTTCTCCAGATACATTTCCACCGCACCGCGGTCCCAGGAGGAGTGCTTGGTGTCCTCGTCGAAGGGCGTCTCGTCATAGAACTCCTGCGGCGTGGTGTTGATGGCCGTCGGCATGCCGATGTAGTCCAGCGCGGCCATCAGCTGGGAATGGAAGTCAGCCACGCTCAGGCCGTCGCCCAGCGGGATCCGGGATTTGCCGCCGTCGGTGTTCTGCACGTCCACGTGGTGCTGGCGCAGGTTGAAGTAGATCTCAAAGCTGGAGCCGCTGCCGGGGATGATCCCGGTGCCGATCCCGTCGATAGTCAGCGGCATCCGCACGTGCCCCCACTCCGGACGCTTGTAGCTGCGCTCGATTTTGACCTTGCCGGCCATCTGGAGAAAGAGGTGCAGGGTATCTGCTGTGTCCTGCCATTCGGTGTAATCCAGGATCCGATTTTCCATGGGTATCGCCTCAGCTCGGTGGCGCTCAACGGGGTTCATTCAACAGGGGCGGGATGTTCCTCCAGTGTGAAACTCCGTACTGGACCGGTCAACGCTTCCCGCCCCTCGCCTATACTGGCCGAGGCCCACCGTCTTTTTAATCCTGCTTAGGAGTCCCTCCCCGGTGTCCAAAACCTCCCCCGCACGCACCTCTTCCCGCTCCCGGAACCTGAAGTACATCCTGATGCTCGGTGCCCTCGCCGCTCTGCCGGCGGTAACCACCGACATGTACCTTCCGGCGCTTCCCGAGGTCGCCTCGGACCTGGCCACCACAACGACGGCAGCCCAGTTCACGCTCTCCGGCACCCTGCTGGGAACCGCCGTGGGCCAGCTGGTGATCGGCCCGCTCTCCGACCGGTTCGGCCGAAGGCTGCCGCTGCTGATCGGCATCTCGATGCACATCGTGACGTCGCTGCTGTGCGCGATCGCCCCGAACATCGGCATGCTGATTGGGCTGCGGATTCTGCAGGGCTTCTTCAACGCGGCTGCCTCAGTAGTGGCCATCGCCGTTATCCGGGACCGATTCACCGGATCCGACGCCGCGCGCCTGCTCTCGCGGCTGATGCTGATGATCGGCCTGGCCCCGCTGCTGGCGCCGACCCTGGGGCAGGCTGTGGCCGGCATCTGGGCCTGGCGGGCCGTCTTCTACGCGCTGGCGCTGATCGGCGTGATCCTGGTGGTCATCGTGTGGCGCTGGATGCCGGAAACACTGCCGCCGGAACGGCGGCTGGCGAAGGCGAAGAAGGGCACCCCGAAGTCCGGCAAACCCGGCGGCTACCGGGTTCTGCTGCGCGACCGCCGCTTCCTTGCGTTCGCCGTTATCCCGGGCCTGTCGATGGGCATCATCATGAGCTACGTGGTGGGTTCCCCGTTCGTGATGCAGGAAGAGTACGGCCTCTCCCCCGCCACCTTCGCGCTGATCTTCGCCGTGAACGGCGTCGCCATGGTGGTCTCCTCCCAGGTGAACGCCTCCCTGCTGAAGCGCTTCCCCTCCGCCGGGATCCTGCGCATCGCCGCCCCGGTGCTGCTGGTCCTGGCCGTCATCCTGCCGATCATCATTGCCACCGGTTTCGGCGGCGTCATCGGCCTGGTGGCCGGGCTGTGGGTGGTGCTGGGCATGCTGGGCTTCATCTTCTCCAACGCCACCTCCCTGGCGCTGGACGGCTACGGGCACATGGCCGGAACGGCCGCTGCGCTGCTGGGCTGCCTGCAGGTGGGACTGGCCGGGCTCATCAGCCCGCTGGTCGGTGTCTTCGGCGGATCGGCACTGTCCATGGCCGGCGTGATCATCGGCTGTGCCGTGCTCATCAACGTGGTCCTGGCGACGACGCCGGCCTACCGCCGCAGCGGACGCCGGCTCGGCACGGCTGCCCAGCCCGACGGCGCCGGCACCGCGGACCAGGCCTAAACGGACCAGGCCTAGGCGGGACCAGACCCTAGCTGTTCCCGGACGGCGGAGCAGCAGTGCTCTGCCGGATGACCAGGGACGTGGAGAGGTCCAGGCGCGTGTTCTTGGGCTGTTCCCCGTCCCGCAGCATCAGCACCATGCGCGCTGCCTCCTCCGCCATCTCAATCAGCGGCTGGTGCACGGTGGTCAGGGCAGGCGAGGACCAGCGGGCCACCTGAAGATCGTCGTAGCCCACTACGGAGAGCTGTTCCGGGACCGCGATCCCCAGCTGCCGGGCGGCGTCGAGCACCCCCAAAGCCTGCAGGTCACTGCCGGCAAAGATGGCCGTGGGGCGGTCCGGCTGCGCGAGCAGGTCCAGCGCATGGTCCCGTCCGCCGTCGACGTGGAAGTTTCCGTACCGGACCAGTTCCGCGGCGAAGGGCAGCCCGGCGGTGTTCAGGGCTGAACGGTAGCCGTCGATCCGCGCCAGCGAGCACATCAGGTCCTCCGGCCCGGTAATGGCAGCGATCCGCCGGTGCCCGAGGTCGATGAGGTGCCGTGTGGCCATCATTCCGCCCGCCCAGTTGGCCGAGCCCACCGAGGGGACATCCGGCGCCGGGTCCCCCGCAGGATCGATGATCACAAACGGTATGCCGCGGGATTCGAGCAGGCGGCGGGATTCCTGTGCCAGGTCCGCGAAAACCAGTACGACGCCGGCGGGACGGCGGGCGATCACGCCCTCCACCCACTCGGGCCCGGGTGAATGCCGGGTGCCGCTTTCGGTGAGCACCACGCTCAGGCCGTGTTCCCGCGCGACGTTTTCAACGCCGCGGATGATCTCCAGCGCCCAGGCACTCTCGAGCTCATGGAACACCAGCTCCAGCAATCCGGACTTGGTGCTGCGCCCGGCCCGGCGCTGGTAGCCGTGCCCGTCCAGCAGTGCCTCAACTTTCGTGCGGGTTTTTCGCGAAACATCCGAGCGCCCGTTCAGGACTTTCGAAATCGTGGACAGCGAGACCTCAGCCTCGGCCGCAAGTTCCGCCAGGGTAACGCGCCCAGCCGCAGGCGTTTGTGCCATGTGTTTCTCCTTCATGCGAAAGTCCCCGGCGCGAAGACGCAGCCATAAAGTGTTGCGCATCACATCCCTGCATCCTAAGCTAGCCGCATTCCAGAACTTTCGGCAAGTGTTTCGAAACTTTCGGGACGCGCTTCCCGGAAGACCTTCCAGTGAGGAGCAGTTCAATGAGGAACAACCGCAGCTGGCTGAAACCAGCTACCGCAGCAGCGGGTGCGCTGGCACTCAGCATGTCGATGGCCGCCTGTTCGAACAGCGGAGAATCCGCTGCCAGCAACCGGCCCGAAAATGAAGTCCATGTACTGGTCTACGGCGACGCCGGCAACGACGTCGAACGGGCCATGGTGGACAAGTTCAACGAAACCTCGGACGTCAAGGTTGTCCTGGACACCATCCCCGGGGCCGACTACCAGCAGAAACTGCAGACCGTCATCGACACGGACTCCGCCCCGGACGTGTTCTTCAACTGGGGCGGCGGATCCATTACCGACTACGTGGACGCCGGGCTGCTGATGCCGCTGGACGACTTCATCGAGGAGGAACCCCAGCTTAAGGATGCCTTCCTCCCCTCGGTCTTCGACACCGCTGTGGTCGACGGCCAGGCCTACGGCATACCCATGCGCGGCACCCAGCCGGTGATGCTCTTCAGCAACGAAGAGGTCCTGGCCAATGCCGGCGTCGACGGCGCCCCGGAAACCTGGGACGAGCTGCTGGCTGCCGTCGAAAAACTGAAGGCCGCCGGGGTAACGCCCATTGCGCTGGGCGGAGCCGATGAATGGCCCACCCTGATGTGGGTCGAGTACGTCTACGACCGCGTGGCCGGACCGGAACTCTTTGAAAGCGCCCTCGCCGGGGATACCGAGGTCTGGGACTCCGAAGAAAGCCGTGAAGCGCTCGGCATGCTCCGCGAGCTGGTGGACGCCGGCGCGTTCGGCAGCAACTTCCAGTCCGTGAAGTTCACCGACGGCGGTTCAGCCTCGCTGCTCTCCAGCGGCCAGGCCGGCTTTGAACTGATGGGTTCCTGGGCGTACTCCACGCACCAGGACGCTGCACCGGAATTCGTGGAGTCCGGTTCCCTGGGCTACAGCGAGTTCCCTACCATCGACGGCGGCAAGGGCGACCCGCAGAACCTGGTGGGCAACACCAACAACTTCTACTCCGTCCTGGCGAACACCCGGTACCCGGACACCGTCCGCGACTTCCTGAAGCTGATGTACTCGGACGAGTTCGTCCAGGAGCAGGTGGCAATCGGCAACCTGCCCACCACCACCAACACCGAGCAGTTCCTGGACCAGTCCGCCGATCCGGACTATGCCCGCTTCCAGTACGGACTGGTGGAGCAGGCCCCCGCGTTCCAGCTCTCCTGGGACCAGGCCTACCCGCCCTCGGCCACCCCTGCCATCCACGGGGCCATGTCCGACTTCTTCAGCGGACGGATCGACGAAGACGGCTTCATCGCCGCCATGCAGGGCCTGTAGGAACTACTCCTCATGACTGCCCTGCTTCCTCCGAAGCCGCCGGCGCTGCCGGACGGATCCGTCCAGGACCGTCCGGCAGCGTCCGGCCGCTCGGCCCGCACACCCCGCCCCGGGTTGGCCTGGACCCTCCCGGCCACGGTGTTCTTCCTGCTCTTCGCCGTGGTTCCCCTGATCGCCGTCGTGGTGCTCTCCTTTATGAGCTGGCGCGGCATCGGCGACCCAAAGTTCGTTGGAATGGAGAACTGGCAGGAGCTCGCCGGGGATCCAATCATGCTCAAGAGCCTCTGGCTGAGCCTGCTTTTCATCGTCCTCGGTGTGGCCACCCAAACTCCCGTGAGCATGCTGCTGGGCGTCTGGGCAGCCGGACCGCAGCGGAACCGCGCCGTCCTGAGCGCCATTTACTTTGTTCCCCTGCTGCTCTCCTCGGCTGCCATTTCTGTCCTGTGGCGGGCCCTCCTGGACCCCAACTTCGGCGTGCCGTCCCAGTTCCGCTGGCTCTTTGGCGACGGCAACCTCTTTGGCCACCAGGCCACCGCGATCGGCGTCATCATCTTCGTGAGCATGTGGCAGTTCACGCCGTTCCACACACTGATCTACCAGGGTGCCGCCCGGGCCATTCCACAGGTGCTGTACCAGGCCGCGGAAGTCGACGGAGCGGGGCGGGTGCGCACGTTCTTCAGCATCACACTGCCGCAGCTGCGCAACTCGATCATCACGTCCGTGATCCTAATGGTCGTGGGCGGACTGACCACCTTTGAGACGGTGCTGATCCTGACCAACGGCGGGCCCGGCACCGACACCACCATCACGGCTTTCTACATGTTCGAGCAGGCCTTCCGCCGGTTCGATTTCGGCATTGGAGCCGCCGTCGCCCTGGTCCTGGTGGTCGTGGCCACCACCATCTCGCTGATCATGGTCAAGGTCTCCGGCTACGACAAGATGCGCAGCACCATGGAAGGAGTCTGAATGCGCACGCGCCCCAACTACATCGCAGGAGCGGCCGCCGTCGTCTGGCTCCTGATCGTTGCCCTGCCGTTGTACGTGATGATCGCCGCCAGCGTGCAGACGCGAAGCGAGTTCAGTGCCGGCGGGCCGCTCTCCTTCCCCACCAGCTTCACGCTGGAGAACTACGTGGGAGTGTTCCAGAGCGGGTTCGGGCTCTACTTCCTGAACACCCTGATTGTCACCGGCGGAGTGGTGGGGATCGTGCTGCTGGTGGTGCCGCCGCTGGCGTACGCCATTGTGCGCAGCCAGTCCCGCACCACCACCCTGGTGTTCCGGTTCTTCCTGCTGGGCCTGGCCATTCCGGTCCAGGCGGTGATCGTCCCCATGTTCTACCTGATCAACACGGTAGGCCTCTATGACACCCTGCTGGGCATCATCCTGCCCACTGCGGCGTTCGCCCTGCCGATCTGCACGCTGATCCTCTCCGGAACCATGCGGGACATCACCCCTGAGCTGTATGAGGCAATGGCCGTGGACGGAGCCGGAACCTGGCGGACGTTCGTCCGGCTGGTCCTGCCGCTCTCCAAACCCGGCATCTCAACGATCGCCGTCTTCGCCGCCCTGCAGGGCTGGAACGGTTTCCTGCTGCCGCTGATCCTGACCCAGTCGGAGTCGACCCGGGTCATCACCCTAGGCCTCTTCAACTTCCAGACCCAGTACGGAATCAACGTCCCCGGCATCCTCGCCGCCGTGATGCTCTCCATGATTCCCGTGCTGCTGGTGTACCTCTTTGCACGCCGCGCACTAGTCCAGGGCCTTATGGGCGCTGGCGGAAAGTGACCCATGTCGAACACCACCACCAAGCGCGTCCTCTGGCGGGACGCCTCCCTCTCCCCCGCC
The DNA here is from genome assembly GCF_049311025.1 of Arthrobacter sp. 3Tela_A. Classification (NCBI taxonomy): domain Bacteria; kingdom Bacillati; phylum Actinomycetota; class Actinomycetes; order Micrococcales; family Micrococcaceae; genus Arthrobacter; species Arthrobacter sp. 3Tela_A. The sequence goes on along the minus strand of NZ_JAXIOM010000039.1, from coordinate 10,065 downwards.
GAGCGCGCGGATGCCCTGCTGTCCCAAATGACCCTGGAAGAAAAGACCGCCCAGCTTATCGGAGTGTGGGTCGGCGCCTCCGCCGACGGCGCCGAGGTGGCTCCGCACCAGCACGAAATGAACGAACCGCCGGACCTTGAGGCGCTGCTGCCCGCCGGACTGGGCCAGCTCACCCGCCCGTTCGGCACCAAACCGGTCGACGCCGGAGCGGGAGCACTCTCGCTGATGCGCACCCAGGAACGGATCGCCGCTTCGAACCGGTTCGGCATTCCCGCCATGGCCCACGAGGAGTGCCTGGCAGGGTTCGCTGCCTGGGGCGCGACGGCGTATCCGGTTCCCATCGCCTGGGGCGCCACCTTCAACCCGGGCCTGGTCCGGCGGATGGCAGCGGCGATCGGAACCGACCTGCGCCGGGTGGGAATCCACCAGGGACTGGCACCGGTGCTGGATGTGGTCCGCGATGCCCGGTGGGGCCGGGTGGAAGAAACCATCGGCGAAGACCCGTACCTGGTCGGCACCATTGCCACGGCCTACATCCAGGGCCTGGAGCATGCCGGGGTCGTCGCCACGCTGAAGCATTTCGCCGGCTATTCGGCCTCCCGTGCCGGCCGGAACCTCGCACCGGTGTCAATGGGCCCGCGGGAATTCGCCGACGTCGTCCTGCCGCCCTTCGAGATGGCCGTGCGGGAATCCGGCGTGCGCTCCGTAATGCACGCCTACACGGATACCGACGGCGTTCCCTCCGCGGCCGACCGGTCCCTGCTCACCGGACTGCTGCGGGACACCTGGGGATTCGAAGGCACTGTGGTGGCCGACTACTTCGGCATCGGCTTCCTGCAGGACCTGCACGGCGTGGCAGGGAACCGAGGGGAGGCCGCGGCGGCTGCCCTGGGCGCCGGGGTCGATGTGGAGCTGCCAACGGTCGACGCCTACGGGGAGCACCTGCTCAAGGAACTTGAAGCCGGCCGGGTTGATCCGTCCCTGGTGGACGCAGCCGTGCGCCGGGTCCTGCTGCAGAAAATCGGCCTTGGCCTGCTGGATGAGGACTGGAGTCCGGTTCCGGAGGCGCTGACTGCCGGTGCCTCGGACCTCGAAGCCGTCCAGTCCACGGTGGACCTGGATCCCCCGGAAAACCGGGAACTGGCTCGCGAACTGGCGGAAGAGTCGGTTGTCCTGCTCAGCAACAACGGCACCCTGCCGCTGCTCTCGCCGCGGCGCATCGCCGTCGTTGGTCCGAACGCGGAGAATCCGATGGCGTTCCTTGGCTGCTATTCATTCCCGGCCCACGTCGGCTCACAGTTCCCTGACATTGCGGCGGGCATTGAGCTGCCCACGGTTGGCGGCTCATTGGAGGCGGAGTTCCCGGACAGCAGCATCGCGTACGTCCCCGGCTGCGGGATCGATGATCCCGATCCTTCCGGGATTGCTGCCGCGGTGGCAGCGGCGCAGGAAGCCGACGTCGTGATTGCCGTCCTGGGTGACCGCGCCGGGCTCTTTGGCCGGGGCACCAGCGGCGAAGGGTGCGACGTCGAATCCCTGGTGCTGCCCGGCGTGCAGCAGCAGCTGCTGGATGCCCTGCTGGATACGGGCACGCCGGTGGTCACCGTCCTGCTGACCGGCCGCCCCTATGCGCTGGGGCAGGCTGCATCCCGTTCCGCCGCCGTCGTGCAGGCGTTCTTCCCGGGCGAGGAAGGGGGGCCCGCCATCGCGCGGGTGCTCAGCGGCGCGGTCAATCCGTCCGGCCGGCTGCCCGTCAGTGTGCCTGCCACGCCCGGGGGCCAGCCTGCCGGCTATCTGGCCGCGCCTCTCGCGGGGCCAACTGATGTATCGAGCATCGATCCCACGCCGGCGTTCGGCTTTGGCCACGGCCTTAGCTACACGCAGTTCGCGTGGGACTCGCTGTCCGTGGAAGGCACCGAGGTCAGCACCGCCGGTGAAGCTGCTGCCGCGCTGACCGTGACCAATACGGGAGAGCGCGACGGCGTGGAGGTGGTCCAGCTCTACCTGCACGATCCGGTGGCGTCCGTGGTCCGTCCCGTAAAGCGGCTCATCGGCTACGCCCGGGTGCCGCTGCGCGCCGGCGAATCCGCGCGGGTCCGGTTCACCGTGCCGGCGGACGTTGCCTCTTTCACGGGGGTGGATGGGCAGCGCAGGGTGGAGCCGGGAGAACTTGAACTGCGTTTCGGTGCCTCCAGCACTGACATTCGGCTGAGCACCGGAATTACGCTCACGGGACCGGTACGCTCGGTGGACCATACCCGGCGCCTGCACTGTGCAGTTCATGTGGAGGCAGCGGAAGCAGGGCCGGTAGACGTCACGGCCCCGTAGGAGGAATTCATGTATACGGATCTGCCCGCTGACCAGCTCACCACATATCTGGGAAGCCAAAGCGACCCCGCGGGGTTCGACGATTTCTGGGCGCAGACCCTCGAAGAAGCGCAGGCCCATCCGCTGGGCCTGATCCTGGAACCCGTCGAGACTGTGCTGTCCACAGTGGACGTCTGGGACGTGACATTCAACGGCTACGGCGGTGAACCAATCCGCGCCTGGCTGCGGGTACCGTCCGGAACCTCCGGCCCGCTGCCCGGCGTCGTCCAGTTTGTGGGCTACGGCGGGGGGCGCGGCGACGCGCACGAAAACCTTTTCTGGGCGTCCTGCGGCTTCGCGCACCTGGAGATGGACACCCGCGGGCAGGGGGCGGGCTGGAGCACGGGCGTTACCCCGGACGCCGCAGGCAGTGCCGGACCCCAGGGCCAAGGCGTGATGACCCGCGGCGTCACCGATCCCGGGACCTACTATTACCGGCGGCTGACCACGGACGCCGTCCGGGCTGTCCAGGCCCTGCGGTCACTGGACAGGGTAGATCCCGCCCGTTGCGCGGCGGTGGGCATGAGCCAGGGCGGCGGGCTGGCAGTGGCCGCCGCAGCGCTGGCACCGGAGCTGGCGGCCATCGTAGCGAAGGTGCCCTTCCCCTCCGACATCCCCCGGGCACTGCAGGTCACGGATGCGTACCCGTTCCGGGAACTGGTTGATTATCTGGCGATCCACCGCACCCGCGTCCAGCAGGTGCACCAGACGCTGCAGTACTTCGATTTGGTCAACTTCGCCAAGCGGGCCGGGGTCCCGGCACTGTTCTCGGTGGGTTTGATGGATCAGATAACGCCGCCGTCCACCGTCTACGCGGCGTACAACAACTACTCCGGGCCCAAGGAGCTGCAGGTGTGGCCCTTCAACGGGCACGAAGCCGGCGGGATCGAGGACGATGTGGCTGCTGTGGCCTTCCTGCGCCGGGTTATGGCCAGCCCCGGCGGCTCAGCCGGAAGCGACTGACACAGCCACTGCCGCGGCCAGCAGCACGGTATAGCCACCGAGCGTCGCTGTCCCCGGTTCCCGGGGCTGAGGGGCGTTCGGCAGGGCGTCCCAGCGGATCACTGCGCCGGCGGTGCCCGCCGCCAGGGCAGCAACGGAGAGAACCCAGAACCAGATAGTGACCGGTGACCAGTCGATGACCAGCCTGGCCAGGACCACCATAAACGCGATCTCCAGCAGGGCCGCCAGCAGTGTCCGCCTGCTCCGCGCCGCCGCCCACCGTCCGTCCGGTTTCCAGACCGAAACGGGCACCCGGACGCAGTACAGCATCAGTCCGGCCCCGGCGATCCAGGCCACGGCGGAGGCAATCATTCCGGGCCTCCGGCCAGCAGCTCAAACACGGCATCTTCATGCCCGGCGGAGACGTTGGAAAGCATGACGACGGCGCTGCCGGATTCCCGGTCCAGTGCCACCATGGACCAGAAACCCCCGGTCTGTCCGTTGTGCCAGGTGATCTCCCTGCCCTGGTGTTCCTCGGTGATCCAAGCCAGGCCATACCGCCGGTCTTCATGGTTCCACTGCGGTTCAACGGCATCGGCTCCCGGGGCAGTGCCGTCCAGCTGTGCCTGTGCGTAGCGCACCAGGTCAGCCGCGGTGGACCGGATTCCTCCGGCCGGGGCGGTGCCCTTCATAGTCCAGGCGCCTTCCCGCATGCCACCGCTTGAGCGTCCAGTGGGTGCGGCACCGGGCAGGTTCTCCGCGGTGAGCGGCGCATAGGTGTTCTTGAGCCCAAGCGGATTGAGAACCCGGTCCTGGAGCAGTTCTTCCCAGGTTGAGCCCGCAGCCTTGGCCAGCAGCTGGCCGAGGAAGGCATAGCCGAGGTTTGAGTAGGCTACAGAACCGCGGCCGTTCAGCCCGGCAGTCTGTGCCTGGGCCAGAACCTCTTCCGCAGACGCAGTGTATGGATCACGGTTCAGGGCCTGGCCGGCCAGCAAACCCGCCCAGGCGCCTACTCCGGTTGCCAGCCGCGGCAGGCCGGAACGGTGGCTGGCCAGTTCGGCCAGCGTCACGGTGCCGATCTCGGCGTCGGGGTCCCGCAGGTCGTTCCCCAGGATGTCCGCGACGGTGGTCTCCAGGGTGACCTCGCCGCGGGCCACGGCGTCTGCCAGCACCGAGGCGGTGAACGTCTTGCTCACTGACCCGATCTCGTATTCGGTGTGCTCGTCGGCGCCGAAGCCGGCGTACCGGACGCTATCCCCGTTGACGTAGGCGACGCTGATCTGATCCGCCGGCGCGCTGAGGAGCGGGCGCACCCGGTCGGCCAGCGCGGTATCTCCGGTGATACCCGTGGAGAGCTTCGGGGGCCACGGCGCGGCGGCGAGGCCAAAGACCAGGACGACGGCGGCTGCGGCACTGCCGGCGAGGATCCGCGGTGTCAGCTTCCGGGAACGCGTGACGGTTTCTGGCATCAGTTGCCTCCTGTGGCAGCGGTAAGAATAGCCAGCAGCGGAATCACCCGTGCGGCGGGGACGCGGTAGCGGGAGCGGGCATGGGCGGCCAGCCAGCCCTGGGCGCTGAGCAGGTTCACGTGGTGGTAGATCTGCCCTGCGGTGCCGGCACCCAGTTCTTCCGCCAGCGCTGCCACGGTTTCCGTTCCGCCCAGGACGGCACGCAGGATCGAGAGCCGCACCGGGTTGCCCAGGGCGGCGAGGGATTCGGCGAATGGTGCCCAGTCGACGTCGAGCAGGTGCCCTGTCTCCAAGCCGTACTGGTACTCGTACCGCTCACCGGCCGGCGTGCTGGCGGTACCGGCGAACAGGACGGCTCCGGGATCCGGGTAGCGGTCCCGAATGCCGTTCAGCGCCCAGAACACATCATCTGTCTCGGGACGGGCCTGCGGCGGGGCCGCCGTGAGCTGTTCTTCCAGAGCAGCAACCCGTTGCTCGAGTGCCTGCAGGCGGTCTTCTTGCGAACTCATTCGTCAAGATTTACGTAATTCCTGAAGTTCGTCAAGGATTACTGAAAATAGGCTTAGCGCCGCAGTCGTTTCAGCGCCCGCACTCCGGCGAAAACTGCGCCTCCTGCCAGGACCCAGGGGGCGCCGACAAGGATGGGGTCGATCCATGCGTGGTTCACGTCCGCCCTGCGCCGGCCTGCCCGGGAGGAGAATCCGCCGCGGCGGAACTCGCTGAGGACGCCGGTCTCAGTGATGGGATTATCCGGGTGCAGGGTGGCGAGGGAGGTCACGTGCGCGCCGAACGCGTCCACCCGGTCCGCAGCGAGGAGGATCAGCCAGTGTGCTGCCCGTGCTTCGCTGTAGCGGCGGTAGGCGTAGCGGCGCATCATCCCGGAAACGCCCTTGAGCGGGACGGAGGTGCCGAAGACCGGAGTGAGCCGTTCATGCTCGATTGACCGTTCCCGCGGGTAGGTTTCCTCCTGCCGGTCAGGAAAGTCCCAGTGCGCGCCGGTGCGCCCGGGGTCGAACTGCAGCTTGGGGACGGAGGGCCGGTCGAGCGGATTCAGGTCCGCGCCCCAGCCGGGGATGCGTGCCCGCAGTTCTTCGGCGGTGGGGACAGGAACAGGGTTGCGGGCGGTGTAGGCCATGGCTGTTCTCCTTTGCGGTTCAGGATGCGCTGGGCACAATAACGGGCTTGATGCAGCCATCTAGTTTCGAGGAGAAGATGTGGTAACCCTCGGCAATGTGCTCCAGCGGAATGCGGTGGGTGATGATGTCGCTCGGCGTGAGGTAACCGTTGCGGATGTGCTCGAACAGGCGCGGCCACTGGCGTTTCATGGGGCACTGGTTCATATTCAGGGTCAGGCCCTTGTTCATGGCGTCGCCGAACTTCACGGCGTTGAAGATGGGGCCGTAGGCACCCATGACCGAGACGGTTCCGCCCTTGCGGACGGAGTCGATGGCCCAGTTCAGGGCGACTGCGGAGCCGCCCTGCAGCTTGAGTTTGGTGCCGGTAACGTGCTGCAGGAAATTTCCGTCTGCTTCGGCACCCACGGCGTCGATCGCCACATCCGCACCCAGATAGCCCGTGTCTTTCTTCATCTGGACCACGATGTCGTCGTATTCAGTGAAGTTGTAAGTCTCGGCGTGGGCGAATTCCCGCGCCTTTTCCAGCCGGTAATCCAGGTGGTCAATCACCAGCACCCGTCCGGCACCCATCAGCCACGCGGATTTTGCGGCGTACAGGCCCACCGGCCCTGCACCGAACACCACCACAGTGTCGCCTTCCCTGATATCTCCCAGCTGCGCGCCGAAGTAGCCGGTGGCCAGCGCATCGGTGCACATCAGCGCATCTTCATCCGCCATCCAGTCCGGAATGAGGGACGGCCCGACGTCAGCGAAGGGCACCCGCACATACTCGGACTGGCCGCCGTCGTAACCTCCGGTGGTGTGGGAGTAGCCGTACAGCGCTCCGACCGCGGTGGCATTTGGATTCACGTTGTGGCAGTTGGAGTACAGTCCGCGGACGCAGAACCAGCAGGAGCCGCAGTAAATGTTGGCCGGGACCATCACCCGGTCCCCCGGCTTGAGGTTCTGGACGGAGGAACCCACCTGCTCGACGACGCCGATAAACTCATGTCCGAACGTGGTTCCAACCCGGGTGTCCGGCATCAGCCCGTGATAAAGATGCAGGTCAGAACCGCAGATGGCAGCGAGTGTCACCCGAATGATGGCGTCGTTGGGGTGCTCCAGACGGGGCATGTCCTTTTCTTCAACCCGCACCTTGTACGGGCCGCGGTAAACCATTGCTTCCACTGATCCTCCTCATCGGTGAGCGGATAGTAAGCAACCTTCACATATCCGTTTCGGAGTGGTCAACCGCGGAGGCGGAGGCGTCTGCTACCACAGCTGGCCCGGCAGCTTCAGCTTCTGCTTTGGCGGGAACCGGGCGTCGAACGCGTTCACGTCTTCATCGCGGACGTCGTAGCCGGGAGGGTCCCGGTAGGTCCAGGGACCCCCGGCAAGGTAGCCGTCCTGCAGTTCCAGCGCCTGAAGGTAGGGCGTGGGTTCGTCCCGGGGAACGCCGTCGTAATACACCCCCAGGGACTTTGCCTCCGCAAAGCCGAACCGGCGGTAGTAGTCCGGGCTGCCGGTAATGACGACGGCGCCGAAACCGCTTTCGGCTGCTTCGGCCAGGGTGTGCCGGATCAGCGCCGCACCATAGCCGCGCTTCTGGTGTCCCGGCAGCACGGAGACCGGCCCGAACACCAGAACCGGCAGTACGCCCCCGTCCTCCCGCCGAAGCTCGGCACGGCTGTACATAATGTGGGCAACGATCCTGCCGTCCGTTTCCAGGACCTGGCTCAGCTCCGGAACGAAATCCGGCAGGGCGCGGTAACGGTGCAGCAGGAAGTGTTCAACAGCCCCCGGCCGGTACACGTTCCAGAACGCTTCGCGGGTCAGGTTCTCCGCTTCGGAGTAATCTGCGGGGGTTTCCCGGCGGATGGCGGCGTCCATATATCGCTCAGTACGTGCGCTGAGCGGCGGCCCGGTAGCGCTCGAGGACCTCCGGAGCCGGCGGCGCGGAGACCGTCAGCGAGTCCTGGGTTTTCCACTCCGGCCAGGCACCGGTAAGCACTGCAGCCGCCTGGCGGGCAGCGCCGTCGGCCACGTATTCCCCGGGCTCCGGCACGTCCACCGGCATTCCCAGCACGGAGGACAGCGTCTGCTGCATGGCTGCAGAACGGGCACCGCCGCCCACCAGGATGACCCGCCGCGCTTCGATCCCCAGCCCAGTGACTGCGCGGAAGGCGTCTGCCAGCGAGCACGCCACTCCCTCGAAGGCGGCGCGGGCCAGGTTGGCGGGGGTGTAGTTGGCCAGCGTCATGCCGTGCAGGCTGGCATTGGCCTCCGGGAGGTTGGGCGTGCGTTCGCCCTCGAAGTAGGGAACCAGGGACAGCCCTCCCGCTCCGGGCTCAGCGGCAAGGGCCAGTTCAGTCAGGGCCGGAAGATCGACGCCGAGCACCCCGGCCGTGGCGTCCAGCACCCGGGAGGCGTTCAGCGTTGCGGCCAGCGGAAGGAAGTGACCGGTAGCATCAGCGAACCCGGCCACGTGGCCGGTGATGTCAGCGGTGGGGTCCTCGGTCACGGCGAAGACGGTGCCGGAGGTTCCCACGGACACCACAACATCGCCCACAGTCGCGCCGACGCCGAGCGCGGCACCGGCGTTGTCCCCCGTTCCGGGGCCGATCAGGGCCCCGGAAGGAGTCTGCAGGCCCGGTTCAAGTGGCCCGAGGACCACGGGGAGCGCCGGCACGTGCCCGAGCGTGCTTTCCAGGACTTCAGGCAGGTACTGGCCGGTGGCCGGGGACCAGTAGCCGGTGCCGGAGGCATCGGAGCGGTCCGTACGCAGTGCCGCCAGTCCCCCGGTGCCCGGGCCGTGACCGGCCAGGCGCCAGGACAGCCAGTCGTGCGGCAGGCAGACGGCAGCAGTGGCGGCCGCATTCTCCGGCTCGTTGTCCGCCAGCCACTTCAGCTTCGCAGCGGTGATGGAGGCAACCGGCACGGTCCCCGTGGTTTCCGCCCAGTAGGCCGCGCCGTCGGGCCCGGCACCCTCGATCAGGTCCCGGGCCGATCCGGCTGAGCGTGTGTCATTCCAGAGCAGCGCATCGCGGACAACGGCCCCGTCGGCATCCAAGCAGACCATGCCGTGCTGCTGCCCGGACACGGCCACCGCGGCGACGTCGCCCAGGCCGCCGGCTGCCGCGGCAGCCTCCAGCAGTGCCCGCCACCAGTTTTCCGGATCCACCTCGGTCCCGGGCGCATGCCGGGCTGTTCCCTGACGGTGCAGGGCCCCGGTTTCGGCGTCGCGGATCACGACCTTGCAGGACTGCGTGGAGCTGTCCACTCCTGCGACAAGCGGCATAACGGACCTTTCAACAGGCGGAGCGGGCTTCGGTGCCCGGAACCAGGAATGCTAGCAAACGCCTACCGGGCGCCGAGCAGGTGCTCCAGGGCGAGCTGGTTCAGCCGGATGAAGCCGAAGGAGCGCTGGGCCGCGGCATCGGCGTCGAACTCCTCGAACGACGCGGTGTCCGCGAGCAGATCCGCCGTGCTCTCCCCTGCTGCCAGCGTGGGTTCGGCCAGTTCGCCGACGCCGGACGCGGCGAGGGCTTCCTGGACTTCCGGGTCGGCGCGGAAGGACTGCGCGCGTTCCTTCAGCAGCAGGTACATGGACATGTTCGCAGCCGCTGATTCCCACACGCCGTCATATCCGTCGGTCCGGGAGGGCTTGTAGTCAAAGTGCCGCGGACCCTCATAGACCGGGCCGCCGTTGGGGAAGCCGTTCTCCAGCAGGTCCACGGTGAAGAAGGCACTGGTCAGGTCTCCGTGGCCAAAGACCAGGTCCTGGTCGTACTTGATGGACTTCTGGCCGTTGAGGTCGATGTGGAAGAGCTTGCCGGCCCACAGGGCCTGGGCGATGCCGTGGGTGTAGTTCAGGCCAGCCATCTGCTCGTGCCCGGTTTCGGGATTCAGGCCCACAATGTCCTGGTGCTCCAGCTGGGCGATGAAGGCCAGGGCGTGTCCGACGGTCGGCAGCAGGATGTCGCCGCGCGGCTCGTTGGGCTTGGGCTCGAGGGCAATCCGGAGGTCGTACCCCTGTTCCTTGATGTAGCCCGCAGTGGTGTCCACGCCCTCACGCATCCGGTCCAGCGCTGCGGAGAGATCCTTGGAGCCGTCATACTCGGCGCCCTCCCCCCCCAGGCACTTATACACAACACCCAGCCCCCGAGCCAAGG
>NZ_JAXIOM010000038.1:0-38095 GCF_049311025.1 Arthrobacter sp. 3Tela_A | reverse complement strand
GGGCGCCCTAAGGTGGGCGTGGTGGGCCCGCGGCGGCCGCGCTTCCCCTCCTGTTTTTTGCTTTCTGCGGCTTACGGCACTTCGAGCGAATTCACGGTGGCTCTGCCTATTGGGTCACTTCGATCCAGCGGTCCAGTGCCTTGCGGGCCTGGCCGCTGTCCACGGACTCCTCGGCCCGCCGCAGGCCTGCCTGCAGGCGTTCGGTCAGGGTTCCGTCAGCCGTGGGGTCCAGTGCCACCAGGGCGGCGGCTGCATTCAGCAGTACTGCGTCCCGGACCGGACCACGCTCCCCCGCCAGCACGCTGAGGACGACGGCGGCGTTGGCCGCGGCGTCCCCGCCCCGCAGATCGTCCAGAGTGGCCCGGGCTATCCCGAGATCCAGGGGATCCACAGTTGAGCGCTCTACGGCCCCGTTGCGGACCTCCCAGACGGTGGAGGTGCCGGTGGTTGTCAATTCATCCAGCCCGTCGCCTCCCCTGAACACCAGGGCGCGGACGCCGCGGGCAGCCAGGACGCCGGCGATCAGCGGAGCAAGCCGCTCGTCCGCCACCCCAATGGCCGAGGCAGAGGGGCGGGAGGGATTGGTCAGCGGACCCATGAAGTTGAAGGCGGTGGCGACACCCATGTCACGGCGGGCTGCTGCTGCATGGCGCATGGAGGGGTGGAACACCTGGGCGAAGCAGAACGTAATGCCCGCCTCCACGGCGGCGCGGGCCACCCGGTCCACCGGAAGATCCAGCCGGACTCCAAGAGCTTCAATGACGTCCGCGGAACCCGAAGAGGACGACGCCGCGCGGTTGCCGTGCTTCACGACCTTCGCTCCGGCTCCGGCGCAGACCAGCGCCGCCATGGAAGAGATGTTGACGGTGTTGTGCCTGTCACCGCCGGTGCCCACGATGTCCAGAGTCTCGCCCGGGATGTCGATGGGCCGGGCGTTTTCGAGCATCGCCTCAACCAGTCCGGTGAGTTCTTCGACACTCTCGCCCTTGGACCTAAGAGCGACCAGGAAGCCGGCGATCTGCGCGTCGGAGGCCTCTCCGGCCATGATCGTGTTCATCGCCCACCAGGTCTGTTCGGAACTCAGGTCCTGCCCCGCAATAAGCGCGGTAATAAGCGACGGCCAGGTGTGCTCGGAACTCGAAAACGTACTCACACGCTCTAGGTTATCTACGAATCGTAGAAAATGCTGATTTGTTTCCGGACGGGAAGTTCCGCGCCGTTGCTGGGAAGTGGGCGGTTTGGGAACGAACCGGACGCGCCGTTCGTCTGGTTCTGTTGGTGAACTGGGCAGTTTTACGGCCATAATGTCTATGTGACAACAGCGACCCATGCCCCCAGTACCCCGGCTCACCCCACGCTGAACCGCCCCAATATGGTCTCCGTAGGGACCGTGGTGTGGCTCTCCAGCGAACTCATGTTCTTTGCTGCGCTCTTCGCGATGTACTTCACGCTCCGCTCCACCTCGGGCGAGATGTGGGAGATCGAGACAGCCAAGCTGAACGTGCCTTTCGCCTTCGTGAACACGGTGATCCTTGTTTCCAGCTCCTTCTCCTGCCAGTTCGGCGTTTTCGCCGCTGAGCGGCTCCAGCCGCGCCGCACCGGCGGGCTCTTCCAGATTGCCCGTTGGGGAATGGTCGAGTGGTTCTACCTGACCTTCTTCCTCGGCGCCATCTTCGTAGCCGTCCAGGCTTTCGAGTACGCAGAACTCGTCTCCCACGGGATCTCGCTCTCCTCCAACGCCTACGGCTCCTCGTTCTACATCACCACCGGTTTCCACGGCCTGCACGTGGCCGGCGGCCTGATCGCATTCCTGTTCATCATCGGACGTGCCTACGCCGCCAAGCGGTTCGGACACTTCGAGGCGACCTCTGCGATCGTGACGTCCTACTACTGGCACTTCGTCGACGTGGTCTGGATTGCCCTCTTCGTCATCATCTACTTCCTCAAGTAGTCCGTTCGGGCAGCACCACAGCAATATTCAAAGTGGCACGAGTAACCAAAAGACCACACAAGTTAGGAACCACTAAGTGAAGGCACTATCGCAAAGGCGACGTCATCCCCTTGCAGCAGTAGTACTGCTGTTGCTGGGCCTCATCGTTACCGGCGGCATCTACGCAGCTGCTTCCGGAGCGAACGAAGCCCAGGCCGCCACTACCTACACTGCCGATGATGTGCAGCAGGGCGAGAAGCTCTTCATTGCGAACTGCGCCACCTGCCACGGCATGGAGGCCAGCGGAACCGAGAACGGCCCCTCCCTCGTAGGCGTCGGTGCCGCATCCGTCGACTTCCAGGTTGGCACCGGCCGTATGCCGATGGCCATGCAGGGCCCGCAGGCCCAGCAGAAGCCGCAGCAGTTCAACGAAGAACAGACCGCCCAGATGGCGGCCTACGTCGCTTCACTCGGTGCCGGTCCTTCCGTACCGGAAGAGCAGTACCTGGAAACCACCGGCGACGCCGCTGCAGGCGGCGAGCTGTTCCGCGTCAACTGCGCCATGTGCCACAACGCTGCCGGCGCAGGCGGCGCCCTGACACGCGGCAAGTTCGCTCCGGCCCTGGAAGGCGTCAGCGAGCAGCACATCTACGAGGCCATGGTCACAGGCCCGCAGAACATGCCCGTCTTCTCTGATGCGAACCTCTCCCCCGAGGAGAAGCAGGACATCATCACCTTCCTGAAGAACATCGAAGCCAACGGTTCCCCCGGCGGAGCCGAGCTCGGTTCACTCGGTCCGGTCTCTGAAGGCCTGTTCATCTGGACAGCCGGCCTGGGCCTGATCATCGCTTTCACCATCTGGTTGACCTCCCGGTCTTCCTAGTCATCGCCGCGCTCACCCCCCGGGGTGACATCACAGTTACACATAGGTCTACTAATGCAGTTTCAAGAGAAGGATGAGGGGGATCATGGGCGACCATAGTCACGGCAGTCCGAACACCTCGGGCACCGTTGCTACGGCTGGCCAGGGCGAAGAAGGGGAATTCCAGAATCCTGGACTTCCCCCGCACCGCCCGCGCCTGGCCGACACGGATCCCCGGGCTGAGAAGCGGTCCGAGAAGCAGGTGGCGATCCTCTTCGCCATCTCGGCTCTCGGTACGCTCCTGTTTTTCTACGGATATTTCTTTATCCGCCTGGATGAGAGCATCGGAACGCTTCGCGTCCAGAACCTGTTCCTGGGCCTCGGCACCGCTTTCGCGATGCTCGGCATCGGCGTCGGTATTGTCCACTGGGCCAAGACGCTCATGCCGGACCACGAGGTTATCGAGGAACGCCACGAGATCCGTCCGGAAGAGGACCGTGTTGTCGCCGAGAAGATGATCGGCGACATCATCGAAGAAACCGGCATCAAGCGCCGGCCGCTGATCCGCAACACCCTCCTGGGTGCCATGGCACTGGCTCCGCTTCCCGCGATCGTGCTGTTCCGCGACCTCGGTCCGCTGCCCGGTAACGTCCTGCGCCACACCATGTGGGACAACGGCGTTCGCCTGACCCGCGACCCGAGCGGCACCCCGATCAAGGCCTCGGACGTCACGCTTGGCTCTGCCTTCCACGTGATCCCCGAGGGCCTGAACGACGCCGAGCACAAGCTCGAGGAAAAGGCCAAGGCTGTTGTCCTGCTTATGCGCCTGGACCCCTCCGAGCTGAACCCCTCACCTGGACGCGAAGACTGGTCCGTGGACGGCATTGTTGCCTACTCCAAGATCTGCACCCACGTTGGCTGCCCGGTGGCACTGTACGAACAGCACACGCACCACCTGCTGTGCCCGTGCCACCAGTCCACCTTCGACCTGACCCAGGAATGTGCTGTCATCTTCGGTCCGGCCGTCCGTCCACTGCCGCAGCTGCCGATCGCCGTTGACGACGAGGGCTACCTCATTGCCACCAGCGACTTCACTGAACCCGTTGGACCGAGCTACTGGGAGCGTGGCTGATCATGAGTGCTACCTCTGTAACCGGCACCTACGAGCCGAAGACCAAGCTCGGGCGCATCACCAACTTCGTCGATACCCGCGTAAGCGGCTCGATGATGGTCAAGGAGTTCGGCCGCAAGGTCTTTCCTGACCACTGGTCCTTCATGTTTGGTGAAGTTGCGCTCTACAGCTTTGTCATCCTGCTCCTCTCCGGAACGTTCCTGACGTTCTTCTTTGATCCGTCCATGGCGGAAACCCACTACGAAGGCAGCTACGTTCCCCTTAAGGGCGTAGAGATGTCCGTGGCCTATGCTTCGTCGCTGGATATTTCCTTCGACGTGCGCGGCGGCCTCTTCATGCGCCAGGTCCACCACTGGTCGGCCCTGCTGTTTGTTGCCTCCGTTTCGGTGCACATGCTGCGCGTCTTCTTCACCGGCGCGTTCCGCAAGCCCCGCGAACTGAACTGGGTTGTGGGCGGCGTCCTGCTCATCCTGGCCCTGGCTGCCGGCTTCACCGGCTACTCGCTCCCCGATGACCTGCTCTCCGGCAACGGCCTGCGCATCATCGACGGCGTTATCAAGGCTGTCCCGGTTGTTGGCACCTACATCAGCTTCTTCCTGTTCGGCGGCGAGTTCCCCGGCACGGCAGTGATTGGACGTCTGTACGTCCTGCACATCCTGCTGGTTCCCGCCCTGATCCTGCTGATGATCGCCATCCACCTGTTCATGGTCGTCATCCACAAGCACACCCAGTGGCGCGGCCCGGGCCGTACCAACAACAACGTTGTGGGCTACCCCGTTGGACCTGTCTATGCAGCGAAGGCCGGTGGATTCTTCTTCATCGTCTTCGGCATCGTGGCCTTCATCTCCGCAGTGTTCACGATCAACCCGATCTGGAACTACGGCCCGTACGATCCCTCCCCCGTGTCCGCCGGTACCCAGCCCGACTGGTACATCGGCTGGGTGGACGGTGCCCTGCGCCTGATGCCGGGCTGGCTGTTCGGCTTCCCGTTCGAATGGAACATTCCGTTCCCCTGGGGCGTCAACACGCTGTCCCTGAACGTCCTGCTGCCTGCCCTGGTGCCCGCAGGCATCGTCTTCGGCCTGCTCTTCACCTGGCCGTGGATCGAAGCCTGGGTCACCAAGGACAAGCGCGTCCACAACCTGCTGGACCGCCCGCGCAACGCTCCGACCCGCACCGCCATCGGTGTTGCCGGCGTCATCTTCTACTGCGTCATGTGGGCTGCTGCCAGCTCCGACCTCATCGCCACGCACTTCATGGTGTCGCTGAACGACGTGACCTACTGGCTCCGCTTCCTGTTCTTCTTCGGACCGGTTATCGGCTTCATGGTCACCCGCCGCATCGCCCTGGCCCTACAGCGCAAGGACCGCGAGATTGTTCTCCACGGCGTGGAGAGCGGACGTATTGTCCGTCTCCCGCACGGTGAATACATCGAGGTCCACGAACCGCTGGATGAGTTCAAGCGCTACAAGCTCGTTGCGTTCGACTCCCCCGAGGTCACGCCGGCCCAGCCGGATGCCAAGGGTAAGATCAGCCGCAGTGAGAAGCGCCGCGGAGCCCTCTCCCGGTTCTTCTTCGAAGACCGTGTTGCTCCGGTGACTCCGGCCGAACTTGAGGCCGCACACCACCACGAACCGCATGCCGAAGTTGAGGCAAGCGAAGTGGATGAGGCTCCTGCCTCGATCGAGAAGCACTAGCTCGAACACTAAAGAAGCCCCCGTCCTTTCGGACGGGGGCTTCTTTGCTTTGAAGCGGCCTTATTGCCGGCTCTCCTCCCGGCAACTCGGCGCGGCAGACAGTGCCTACAGTTCGAAGGGAACCTTCGAGGGCAGCGGGTAGCGCCGCACGGGATGGTCGAGGTCCGCGAACGGTGCAGACCCGATGCTGAGTTTGGTGAAGTCCAGCCGGGATTCCCTCAGGACCACCTGGATCCCTTTGACCGCCAGCTTGACGTCAGGGACGAGGCACAGGATGTTGAGCTTGTAGGGGCTGAACCCCGTCTCTTCGACCGATCCAAGTCCCCGCCAGGAGAAGTAGGTGCCGATTGCGGTGGCGGCCTTGTGCTCAAGGTACCTGTCCCGCTCCGTGCCGTCCTTTGACTTGAGCGCGTACTGGGCTATGACCCAGTGCTGCTCCTCCTCGGGGATTTCGGCGTACCCCTCCCCCGCGGCGGACTCACCGAATTCCCGCACCAGCTTCTCCGCCTGGTCAGGATCAACGCCTTCCTTCACGGAAACGGCACCCTCGTGGCCCACCCTGCCCTTCGTGATCATGAGCGAGAGGTCCTCGGGCTCATAGACGGCTTCCTTGAAGAGCATCCCGCGCGGCGGGTCCTGCTTGTACATCCTCAGGATCTCCATTCGGCGATCCCTCCATTCTTGGTTCAGGTCGCCTGGTGGCGTCCGGGGTGGTAAGTGCGCGGCGTCCGCATTCCGGGGCGCTGGAGCGGTACCCAGAGCTTGTAGCGGTCAGCGCGGTAATAGGAAACCGAGTAGTCCACCATGGACCGTGAGACGTAGGCATGGCGCTGGATCTTCAGCAGCGGGGCGCCGAGGTCAACGTTGAGCAGCCGGGCCGTGGACGCAGAGGCCGCTGTTGCCTCGATGGTGTCCTCACCCCATTCGATCACCATGCCGTAGCGCTCACTCAGGACCCGGTACAGGGAGGTTGGAGGTTCCTCATCCAGCATGCCCGGCACGTGCCAGGCCGGAATGAAGTTCTCATCAACGCTCATCGGTTCACCGTCGGCAAGCAGCTGGCGGCGAAACCGGACCACGGGCTGACCGGGTTCAATCTGCAGCTCCCGCGCCACCAGGTGAGAGGCCGGGACCTGCTCGAAGGTTAGGACCCGTGCGTCCGGGACCATGCCGCGGCGGTGCATTTCTTCGCTGTAGGAGGTCAGCTTGATCTGCAGGTCCATCTTGGGCCGCGCGACGAAGGTTCCGACGCCGACTACGCGTTCGAGCACTTCGTCGGCTACCAGGGCGTCGATGGCCTGGCGGACCGTCATGCGTGCTACCTGAAAATGTTCGGCCAGTTCCCGCTCCGAAGGGACGGCCGTACCGGGCGGTGCGTGCTGAGCCACGAAACGCCGCAGGATCGCCTCCAGCTGGCGGTGCTTGGCGACACCCGAGGCCGGGTCTATGCCTTCCGGGAAGGCCCTCAGGGCGCGCTTGATCACGGCTTGGCAGCCGGCCGGACAGGCAGGAGCTCAGGCATAGGAATGAAGGACCTTCCTCGAATTCAGTGCTCTCCCTAGGATACCGGGAACCGTGTTCCCTCCCTGCAGAAGGCGGGACGCCCGCCGCAGCGCCGGGGCGCTAATCCGTCACACAGAAAAACCGGAGGGCCCGCAGTTACCTGCGGACCCTCCGGTCAACTGATCTTTAGTTGTGGCTAATAAGCCTAGTGCGCGTGGTTACCGCGGCTGTATTCGTAAACCCAGCCAATGAGTCCGACGACGGCCAGGCCGGCACTGATGAACAGCACCCACCAGCCCACTGCGAGGCCGAGGAACCCACCGGCGCAGGCGGTCGCCAGGACCAGCGGCCACCAGCTCCAGGGGCTGAAGAAGCCCTGTTCGCCGGATCCTTCGTGGATTTCAGCATCAAGCCGGTCTTCCGGACGCATGCCCACGCGGCGTGCCGTGAACATCAGGTAGTACCCGATCATCAGGGACATGCCGGCGGTCAGGAACAGTGCCAGGAAGCCAACCGGTTCCATCCAGTCCACGAGGTAGCCGTAGACAACGCCAACAGCTGCGAAGAACGGAGCCATTAGGAGGAAGAGCTTTGCCTCGATTTTCACTTGACGCTCTCCTTGCGGTCAGCCGAACCGTAGACCTGGCCGGGTGCGGACTCGTTGGTGACGGTCTGCTGCAGTTCCGGGTGGTGCAGGTCCAGGGCCGGACGCTCCGAACGGATTCGGGGCAGCGACGTGAAGTTGTGGCGCGGCGGCGGGCAGGAAGTAGCCCACTCGAGGGAGGCGCCGAAGCCCCACGGGTCATCAACTTCAACCTTCTTGCCGTGGCGCCAGGTGATGTACACGTTCCAGAAGAACGGGATCAGGGAGGCGCCCAGGACGAAGGAGGCGATGGTGGAGAACTGGTTCATCGCGGTGAAGTTGTCTTCCACGAGGTAGTCAGCGTAGCGGCGCGGCATGCCGATGACGCCCAGCCAGTGCTGGATCATGAACGTGCCGTGGAAGCCCAGGAAGAGCAGCCAGAAGTGGATCTTGCCGAGGCGTTCGTTGAGCATCTTGCCGGTCCACTTGGGCCACCAGAAGTAGAAGCCTGCGAACATCGCGAAGACGACGGTGCCGAAGACCACGTAGTGGAAGTGGGCAACCACGAAGTAGGTGTCCGAGACGTGGAAGTCCAGCGGCGGAGCCGAGAGGATGATGCCGGTCAGGCCGCCGAACAGGAAGGTGATCAGGAAGCCGATGCTCCAGAGCATCGGGGTTTCAAAGGTGATCGATCCGCGCCACATGGTGCCGATCCAGTTGAAGAACTTCACACCGGTCGGTACCGCAATAAGCATCGTCATGAAGGCGAAGAACGGCAGCATAACGGCGCCGGTCACGTACATGTGGTGGGCCCACACGGTCACGGACAGTGCAGCAATGGCGATCGTTGCGTAAACCAGGCCCTTGTAGCCGAAGATCGGCTTGCGGCTGAAGACCGGGAAGATCTCCGAGACGATGCCGAAGAACGGCAGGGCGATGATGTACACCTCGGGGTGGCCGAAGAACCAGAACAGGTGCTGCCAGAGGACTGCGCCACCGTTCTCCGGGTCGAAGATGTGTGCGCCGAAGCGGCGGTCAGCGCCCAGGGCGAACAGTGCAGCAGCCAGCGGCGGGAACGCCATCAGGATCAGGATGCCGGTCACCAGGGTGTTCCAGGTGAAGATCGGCATACGCCACATGGTCATGCCGGGGGCACGCATGCAGATGATGGTGGTGATGAAGTTGACCGCACCCAGGATGGTGCCGAAGCCGGACAGTGCCAGGCCAAAGACCCAGAGGTCACCGCCGACGCCTGGAGAGAACGTCGTATTCGACAATGGCGCATAAGCGAACCAGCCAAAGGACGCGGCGCCCTGCGGGGTGATGAACCCGGATACGGCGATGATGCTGCCGAAGAGGAAGAACCAGAACGCCAGTGCGTTCAGACGCGGGAAGGCAACGTCCGGAGCGCCGATCTGGAGCGGCATCATCACGTTGGCGAAGCCGGAGAACAGCGGGGTTGCGAACATCAGCAGCATGACAGTGCCATGCATGGTGAACAGCTGGTTGTACTGTTCCTTGGTCTGCAGGATCTGCATACCGGGTTCAAACAGCTCGGCACGGATGACCAGGGCCATCACGCCGCCGAGGCAGAAGAAAATGAATGACGCAATCAGGTACATGTACCCGATGGTCTTGTGGTCAGTGGAGGTGATCCAGTTGACGACAATGCGTCCCTTGGAGACCGGCACGACGCGCGGGGCGACCCGGGTGCCTGATTCCTCCGAAGTGTATTCCAGGGTAGTCATAGCTTTCCTCCTACCTCCTTACTTCGTCGGATTCAGGTTGGTGTTGCGGTCGTATTCTGCGCCCAGCTGGCCATCGTCCAGCGTGGCGAGGTAGGCCTCGTACTCGGCCTCGGAGACGACCTTCACGTTGAAGAGCATTTCAGAGTGGTACTCACCGCAGAGTTCGGCACACTTGCCTTCGAAGGTGCCCTCCTGCTGCGGGGTGAGGGTGATGTAGTTCGTACGGCCCGGGATCATGTCCCGCTTCTGCAGGAACGCCGGTACCCAGAACGAGTGGATGACGTCGCGGGAGTTCAGCTGCAGTTCAACGGACTTGTTGACCGGCAGGTACAGGGTCGGGAACTCGTCCTGGGACTTTTCCTCGCCGTCCAGGTTGACCTGGACACCGCTGTAGTACTTGTCTTCCTTGACGTAGTTGAAGTCCCACGCCCACTGCTTGCCGCGGACGTCCACAATGACGTCAGGATCATCAACGCGGGCATCGAGGGCCCGGATGTCGCGGTCGGTGAAGAAGAAGAGCACCAGGACCATGAACAGCGGGATCGCCGTGTAGAAGATTTCCAGCGGCAGGTTGTAGCTGAGCTGGCGGGGGTAACCGGTCTCGTTCTTCCGGCGCCTGTAGGCGATGATGCACCACAGGATAAGTCCCCAGGTGAGGATACCTACAGCCAGCGCGGCAATCCATGAATTGACCCAGAGGTCCATGATGCGGCCGGTGTGGTTGGTCGTGTCCCGTTCCGTGGGCAGCCAGCCCTTTTGGACATCTGATGAACAACCCGATAAAAACAACGCGCCGGCCGACGTTACGGCTGAGATCTTTAAGATCCTGGCGCGTCGGCTGCTGGTTCGGTCCTGCGAACTCACAGACGGCCCTTCCTCTTGTTACGTGCAAGTGCGGCACAGCGGACAGAAAAATCCCCCAGCTGCGCACGATCAGTTTTACTACTACGTGTAGAGCTTACCCCGGACGCGGTGCTGTCCAGTGACAGACCGCACCGCGTGCCGGGCAGAATACCCTCTATTACGGCTCGAAAGCCGCGTTTTCAGGCCTAGTGGAAGGAGTCTCCACAGGCGCAGGAGCCACCGGCATTGGGGTTGTCGATGGTGAAACCCTGCTTGGAAATCGTATCTTCGAAGTCGATCGAGGCTCCGGCCAGGTACGGCACGCTCATCTTGTCGACGATGACTTCAACGCCGTCGAAGTCACGCACCGCATCGCCGTCGAGCACACGCTCGTCGAAGTAGAGCTGGTAGATAAGGCCCGAGCAGCCTCCGGGCTGAACGGCAACCCGCAGCCGCAGGTCAGTCCGGCCCTCCTGCTCAAGGAGGGAGCGGACCTTGCCGGCAGCTACCTCGGACAGCATCACGTCGTGCGTGGGCAGTTCTTCGGCGGCTTCGGTTCCAACCAGGCCAGCGTTCTCACTCGTGGAAGTGCTCATTGCTTCTCTCTTTCCGTCCGGGCGGCCGGACCGCTCAACAGCTTGCCGCTGAGGGCCGGTGCCAGTTCACTCAATGGTACGTCGACGCACCCCATCAGCAGTAACGGCCTAGGGGGTTTCCTGCATTCCCAGACGCGCCAAAAGAAGGGCCTCGGCGAGGATGGCTTTTTCGAAGTCGCCCAGATGCAGGGATTCGTTGGCCGAGTGGGCCCGGGAGTCCGGGTCCTCCACTCCGGTGATCAGGATCGATGCCTGCGGGAAGACCTCGACAAGATCCGCGATGAACGGGATGGAGCCGCCCACGCCCATCTCCACCGGGGTGGTCCCCCAGGCGGTTTCCAGCGCCCACAGGGCTCTCTGGGCTGCGGGGGCTGAGGTATCCGTGGCGAAGGCATTGCCCCGCTCCCCCGGGGTGAAGGTAACTTCGGCGCCGAAGGGAGCGTGAGCCGCCAAATGCCGTGCCATCGCGTCCATCGCGGCTTCCGGATCCTGTCCGGGTGCCAGCCGCATGGAGAACTTCGCCCGCGCTGAAGGCTGGATGGTGTTGGAGGACATTGCCACGGAGGGAACGTCGATGCCGATGATTGACAGGGCAGGTTTGGTCCAGAGCCGGGAGGCGATGGACCCCTCCCCCGCGAGCTGCACCGAGTCCAGGACTGATGAGTCCTGCCGGAAGTCCTCCTCCGGGTAGTCCACTGCGGCGTCGTCGAATCCTTCCAGGCCCTCGATGGCGAGGTTGCCGCGCTCGTCGTGGAAGGTGGCGATCAGCCGGGCCAGAAGGGTCGGCGCATCAAGCACCGGTCCCCCGAACATTCCGGAGTGCACGGCATGGCCGAGAACCCGCACTTCAAAGGTTCCGTCAACGAGGCCGCGCAGGCTGGTGGTCAGCGCCGGTGTGCCGACCTTCCAGTTGCCGGAATCTGCGACCACAATCACATCGGCACGGAGCAGCTCGCGGTGGGTTTCGAGGAATTTGCGGAAAGTCGGCGACCCGGCTTCCTCCTCGCCTTCGATGAAGAACGTGATGCCCGCACCGGGCTCGTCACCGAGGACTTCGTTCAGGGCGCGGAGGGCCGCGGCGTGCACCATGATGCCGGCCTTGTCATCGGCGGCGCCTCGGCCATAGAGCCGGCCGTTGCGTTCGGTGGCGGTGAACGGTTCGGTCTCCCAGAGGGCGGGATCCCCGGGCGGCTGGACGTCGTGGTGGGCGTAGAGGAGGACGGTGGGCTTGCCGGGGGCAGCCGGGCGGCGGGCGACGACGGCGGGACCGCCCGGCTTGCCGTTGTTGTCCACCCGCAGGATCTGCACGTCGTCCAGGCCCGCCCCGCGGAGCAGCTCCGCCACGGCGTCGGCCGAGCGGTCCAGGTTCGCCGGGTCAAAGGAATCCCAGGCGATGCCGGGAATGGCTACCAGCCGGGTCAGGTCTTCGAGCGTGCGGGGAAATGCCGCCGCCACGCTCGCGCGCAGCGCTGCTTCGTCAGGGACCGTGCTGGAGGTGTGGGAAGAGGAAGTCATAGGCCACACCCTACAACTGCGTACGTTCTTCGTGGAGCGGGGCGTGCTTTGGGGAGGGGGCCTGCGGCGATGCCGGAAAAGGCAAGGGTCAGCAAGCGATGTAACTGCCGCACATGCCACCTGCGGTTCAGGTATCCTTGATGAGTGTTCGGACGAAAGAAAGAAGCGCCCACCGCGCAGGAAACTGTGGATCAGGCAGCTGCGGCCAAGGTCGAGTCATCGAAGCCCGGTGGTTCCGCCGGCAAGGGTGCCCCCACGCCGCGCCGCAAGGACCAGGTTGCTGCGCGCAAGCGCCCGCTGGTCCCCAATGACCGCAAGGCTGCCCGTGAGGCCAGCCGAGCAGCCATGCGCGAGGAACGCCTGAAGACCCGTGCTGCACTGGACACCGGCGATGAGCGTTACCTGCCCCTCCGCGACAAGGGCCCCAACCGCCGCTTTGTCCGCGATGTAGTGGATGCCCGCTGGAACGTCGGCGAATTCGTCATGATCGCCGCCGCCGTTTTTGTGGTGGCGAGCTTCATCCAGAACCTCACCGTGCAGAGCTTCATCCTTATGGCCTTCTGGGCCCTGATCCTCCTGGTGATCGTGGACAGCATCCGCATCCGCTTCCTGCTGCGCCGCCGCCTCACCGAAAAGTTCGGCGGCCCCAACCAGGGAGACGTCTGGTACGGAATCTCCCGCGCGCTGCAGCTGCGCCGTTTCCGCCTCCCCAAGCCGCAGGTGCGCCGCGGCGAGAAGGTTTCCTAACCGGAACCAAGCCTCCCAGGCCTGTACGTATATATAGACGCAGCAGAGACATAGAAGAAGGGACCGGGTGAACCGGTCCCTTCTTCTATGTCTCTGCTTCTATGTCTCTGCTTCTGTGTCTTGTGCTGATTCCGTCCGCGCGTGAACGGGGATTCAGCCGCGGCGCTGGAGCTTCTGCAGCCGCCGGTTGATCCGCCCTGCCCAGAACGGTCCTTCATAGAGGAACGCGGTGTAGCCCTGCACCAGGTTCGCTCCGGCGTCGAGCCGCTCCTGAACGTCGTCACCGGTCTCCACACCGCCCACCGAGATGATCACCGGTTCCGGACCGAGGGCAGCGCGCAGCCGGCGCAGGACCTCCAGGGAACGCTGTTTCAGAGGCGCTCCGCTGAGCCCGCCGACTCCGGCCGCAATAACGGTTTCGGGATCGGTAACGAGGCCTTCGCGCCCGATGGTTGTATTGGTGGCCACAACGCCGTCGAGCTTGAGGTCCAGGGCCAGGCGGGCGACGTCGTCAATGTCCTCATCGGTGAGGTCCGGGGCGATCTTCACCAGCAGCGGCACGTGCCGGCCGGCGGTCTCGTCTGCGGTCTGTCCGACGGCGGTGAGCAGCGGGCGCAGCGAATCGATGCTCTGCAGCTGCCGCAGGCCCGGTGTGTTCGGTGAGCTGACATTGACCACCAGGTAGTCGGCGTCCGCGGCGAGCAGCCGGGTGCTGGCCAGATAGTCTTCTACCGCGTCTTCGAGCCCGACCTTCTTGGTCTTGCCGATGTTCACGCCCACAATCGGGCGGTTGCGGCCCCAGCGGCGGTACAGCCCGTCCACCGCTTTCCGGACCCGCGGGGCGACGGCGGCTGCGCCGTCGTTGTTAAAGCCCATGCGGTTGATGACCGCACGGTCTTCCACCAGCCGGAACAGCCGCGGCTTCGCGTTTCCAGGCTGGGCCTGCGCCGTTACGGTTCCCAGTTCAACATGCCCGAAACCGAGGTTCGCCAGCGCCACCACGGCGGAGCCCTCCTTGTCGAAGCCTGCGGCGAGTCCAAAGGGTGACGGGAAGGTCAGGCCCAGGGCTTCGGTCGCCTGGTCCGGGCCGGGACGGGTAAGGGCGCGCAGCACAGGTGCGGCCGGCGTATAGGCGATGGCACGGATAGCTTCGTAACCGATTCGATGGGCTTTTTCAGGGTCCATTCCGGAGAAGACAATCCGGAAGAACGTGGGGTAGACGCGCATGATTTAATGCTTCCACTCGCGGTGTCCTGCACCAAATCGCGGTCAGGAAGGCCCGTCAGGTTCGTGTATTTTCGATATATGGGGCAGAACTGGCAACCGGACAGGCTAGGCGGGGGGTATCGTGCCCTCACACTGGACCTTGGCGAAGACGATGAAGGCCCCGTAGTAGCCACACTGGTGTCCTACACCCCGGAGCCTCCCGGGCCGCCGACGTTCACCGGCCGGGTGCGGGAGCGTCTTTCCCGGCTCCGTGGGCCGGTGGAGCCAGCCCCCGTGCATGCCGTGGTCTATATCCACGGGTGGGCCGATTATTTCTTCCAGACTGAGCTGGCTGATTTCTGGGCTGAACGCGGCGTCGCATTCTATGCCCTGGACCTGCGCAAATATGGCCGCAGCCTCCGCCCCGGGCAGTCCGAGGGATTCATCACCGACCTGTCCGAATACGATGCCGACATTGAAGCAGCACTGGCTGCCGCCGAGGAAGACGTCAAGGCAAGCCGCGGGGCACAGACCCCGGTGCGCCTGTCACTGATGGCCCATTCAACGGGCGGGCTGGTGGCATCGCTCTGGGCCCACCGCAATCCCGGCCGGATCGCGGCACTGATCCTGAACAGCCCCTGGCTGGAACTGCGCGGCAGCTCGCTGGCGCGCAACGCCGCTGCTGGGCTGCTGGAACCGCTGGCCCGCACCCGCCCCAAGGCCCGGCTCAAGATCCCGGAGCTGGACTTTTACTGGCGGTCACTGAGTGCGGAAGCCGACGGCGAATGGGAGCTTGACCCGGTCTGGAAACCCCCGGGCAGCTGGCCGGTCCGTGCCGGCTGGATCACCGCCGTCCTGGCCGGGCACGCTCAGGTTGCCAGGGGACTGGACATCGCCTGCCCCGTCCTGGTGCTGGCGTCGGCCCGTTCAACGATCGGTGCCACCTGGAACGAGAGCATGAAGACCACGGACAGTGTGCTGGACGTCAACCTGATGGTCCAGCGTGCGCTGCTGCTGGGGCCGGTGGTGACGGTGCTGCGCTTTGACGGTGCCCTGCATGACGTCCTGCTGTCCGCCAAACCCGTCCGCCGCCTGGTCTATACCCGGCTCGGCAAGTGGGCCGGAACCTACCTGCTGGGGCAGAAACCGGGCTAGGCTCCCGCCGCTGCCTGGTCCACCGCTCCCCCGTACCGGCGGTCACGGCGGGCGTAGATCTCGACGGCTTCCCAAAGTGTGCGGCGGTCCACGTCCGGCCAGAGCGTATCCATAAAGACCATCTCCGCGTAGGCGGACTGCCAGAGCATAAAGTTGGAGAGCCGCTGCTCCCCCGAGGTGCGGAGGAACAGGTCGACGTCGGGAAGGTCCGGCTCATCGAGGTAGCGCTGGATCGTTTTCTCCGAAATGCTTCCCGGGCGCAGCTTACCGTTCTTCACATCCTCGGCAATCGCGCTGACAGCGTCCGTGATTTCGGCCCGGCCGCCGTAATTCACGCACATGTTCAGGGTGCACGTGGTGTTGTTCCTGGTCTGTTCCTCGGCGACTTCCAGTTCCTTGATCACAGATCCCCAGAGCCGCGGCCGGCGTCCGGACCAGCGGATACGTACGCCCCATTCGTCCAGCTGGTCCCGCTGGCGGCGAAGGACATCCCTGCTGAAGCCCATCAGGAAGCGCACCTCGTCCGGGGACCGCTTCCAGTTCTCCGTGGAGAAGGCGTAGACGGACACATGCTGGATGCCGATCTCCACTGCGCCGGCCATAACGTCGAGCAGGGCTGCCTCGCCCGCGCGGTGGCCCTCGGTGCGCGGCAGGCCACGCTGGTTGGCCCACCGGCCGTTGCCGTCCATCACAATGGCCACGTGCGCAGGCACCAGATCGCGTGGAACCGGCGGCGGGACGGCGCCGGAGGGGTGCGGCCAGGGTGCGGCCGGGGACTTGCGGGGAGGAACCAAAGCTATACACGCTCCACATGTTGAAGGGACTTCACGACTCGTTCCAGATGCCACTGCAGGTAGCTGGCCACCAGACCGGCAGACTCGCGCCGGGGCTGCGGGCCCGAAGCGTCGGCGTATTCCCAGTCGCCGGTGAGCAGCGCCGCCAGCAGCAGCATGGTTTCCGGCGACGGCGAGGCGGAACCCGGCGGACGGCACACGGGGCAGACGGCGCCGCCGAGCGGGGCTGAAAAGGCGGTGTGCGGCCCGGGTGCTCCGCAGCGGGCGCAGTCGGTAAAGGACGGCGCCCAGCCGGCGGTGGACAGGGCCCGGAGCAGGTAGGAATCAAGAATCAGTTCCGGCGGGTGCGCACCGCGGCCCAGCGCTGCCATGGCGCCGATCACCAGGTGGTAATGCGCGTTCGCGGA
This sequence comes from Arthrobacter sp. 3Tela_A, assembly GCF_049311025.1. Classification (NCBI taxonomy): domain Bacteria; kingdom Bacillati; phylum Actinomycetota; class Actinomycetes; order Micrococcales; family Micrococcaceae; genus Arthrobacter; species Arthrobacter sp. 3Tela_A. Next base: position 21,377 of record NZ_JAXIOM010000038.1, on the reverse strand, counting down.
CTCACCGTCGACGTCGGTCAGTCGTTCGGCGGTTTCGGCAACGGCGGCCGCGGCCGTATAGCGGGCGTAGTCGGCCGCTATTCCGGCACCGTACGCGCCCTTGGTCTGTGCCTGGGTCACAATATCCAGGCTGCGGCCATGGGAAAGCTGCAGGTCCACCACCATAAAGGGCTCGAGCCGGGCACCAAACTTGCTGGAGGTGCGGCGAACTCCCTTGGCCACGGCGCGGACCTGTCCGTGGTTCCGCGTCAGCAGGATGACGATCCGGTCGGCTTCGCCCAGTTTGTGGGTGCGCAGGACCACGCCCTCGTCACGGTAAGTCCGTGAAGCGAATGATTTATTGGCCACAGACCCATTTTCCCACGCAGAAGGCGCGCCAGGTACGCAGGTGGGGAGCTGGCGCGCCGAGCGGCGGCCGGGAGCCGGCCGGGATGCTAGTCGCCCGAAGCGTCGCGGATCGCCCGGTTCACTGCAGAGATAACGGCTTTCAGCGCCGAGAGCGTGGTGTTCGAGTCGATGCCGACTCCCCACAGGACCCGCTCCCCGACTGCGAGCTCGACGTAGGCTGCAGCCATTGCCTTGCCGCTGGCAGAGAGTGCGTGCTCGGAGTAGTCCAGCAGCCTCACGTCCACGCCGTCCTGGCTCAGGATCTGGAGCAGGGCGTCGATGGGACCGGTACCGGAGGCCACGCGGCGCTGCTGTACGCAGCCGGCCCGCAGGCTCGCGGTCAGCAGGAACGAACCGTTTTCCGCCGTATCCGCGGTGACCGAGCTGAGGGCGTAGTGCCCCCAGGGCTCCGCACCTGAATCCGGAGTGGACGGCAGGTACTCGTCCTGGAAGACGCGCCAGAGTTCGGCACCGGTGACTTCGCCGCCCACGGTGTCCGTGCGGCGCTGGATAACCCCGGAGAATTCGATCTGTGCGCGGCGCGGCAGGTCCAGGTTGTGTTCGTTCTTGAGCAGGTACGCCACACCGCCCTTGCCGGACTGCGAGTTGACCCGGATCACTGCCTCGTAGCTGCGGCCAATGTCCTTCGGGTCGATCGGCAGGTAGGGGACGCCCCATTCCAGGTCATCTACCGACTTCCCGGCGGCTGCGGCTTCCTTCTCCATGGACTCGAAGCCCTTCTTAATGGCGTCCTGGTGGGAGCCGGAGAAGGCGGTGAACACGAGGTCGCCGCCGTAGGGGGAACGCTCGGGTACGGGCAGCTGGTTGCAGTATTCGACCGTCCGCCGGATTTCGTCCATGTTGGAGAAGTCGATCTGCGGGTCGATGCCCTGGCTGAACATGTTCATGCCCAGGGTGATCAGGTCTACGTTTCCGGTGCGCTCACCGTTGCCGAAGAGGCAGCCTTCAATGCGGTCTGCGCCGGCCAGGTAGCCCAGTTCCGCGGCGGCCACGCCGGTGCCCCGGTCATTGTGCGGGTGCAGGGAGAGGATGATTGCCTCGCGGTTGGCGAGGTTGCGGTGCATCCATTCGATCGAGTCGGCGTAGACGTTAGGCGTCGCCATTTCCACGGTGGCCGGCAGGTTCAGGATCATCTGCCTGTCAGTGGAAGCTTCGAGGACTTCGGCGACGGCGTTGGAAATCCGCAGCGCGAAGTCCAGCTCGGTGCCGGTGTAGGACTCCGGGGAGTATTCGTACGTGACGTCGATGCCGCGCAGCTGCTCCTCGTACTTCTTGCACAGCCGGGCTCCGGTCAGGGCAATGTCCACGATCCCGTCCTGGTCCGTGTTGAAGACGACCTTGCGCTGCAGCACGGAGGTGGAGTTGTACAGGTGGACAATCGCACGGTCTGCACCTTCGAGGGATTCATACGTGCGTTCGATGAGGTGCTCGCGGGACTGGGTGAGGACCTGGATGGTGACGTCGTCCGGGATCCGGTCGCCTTCGATCAGCTGACGGACAAAATCGAAGTCCAGCTGGGAGGCGGACGGGAAGCCGACCTCGATTTCCTTGTACCCCATGTTCACCAGCAGGTCGAACATCTTGTGCTTGCGTTCGGGGGTCATGGGGTCGATGAGCGCCTGGTTGCCGTCACGCAGGTCAACGGCGCACCAGCGGGGTGCTTTGGTAATGACTTTGTCCGGCCAGGTGCGGTCAGGCAGGTCCACGCTGATCTGCTCCTGGAACGGAACATATTTGTGGATCGGCATGCCGGAGGGCTGCTGTGCGTTTCGCATAATGTCTGGGGTGGCCTTTTCTTTTTTAGATCTTTAGAAATGGTGGCCGGGCAACACAAACTCCGCAGCGAGGGTTCGGCCTAAACAGTGGTTTGCGTGGCCTCGCCGCGGCAGCTAAGAAGGAGGTTCTCTGCGCGCACGTGCCCAGACTAGCACGCACGTTCCGGGGGTACGGAAAACTCAGTAACCGAACGCTGACTGGCACGTAACCTGCGCCGCGGTCTGCCCGGTGAGCCCGCCGAGATCCCCGGTATCCTCCATGACGTTGCCCTTGGTGAAGTCGGAACCGACCTGCACGACGACGCCACTCACCACGGAGCTGGCACTCACCTGCGAGGCGGGGATGTTCAGCGCTTCGGCAACCTGCAGGGCCATGGCATCGTAGCCGGGTGTAAAGAAGACCTGGGTTCCGGGCGTTGTGGATTCGGAGAGTCCGCCGGCAATCGCCTGCGTGAAGCCCTCACTGAGCAGGTATTCGGCCAGCTCCGCGTCGCGTCCGCTGGCAGATCCGCTGATCCCGTCCAGGAGCGTGACCGGGATGGCCGCCGGGTCAATGGCCGGTTCAGTCGGTTCGGGGGCAGGGGTTTCCGCGCCGGGAGTTTCGGTTGCGGGTGCCTCGGGCTCTTCGGCGGCTACGCCGATGGGCTGGTCTGCCACCAGCGCATCGAAAAGCGGCTGTGCGGCGGTTTCATCCAGCACCAGGCGGTTGGGGTCAAGCTCGTAGGGAACCACCGGAACGGTCACGAAGGCGACATTGCCAAGGTCAACATCCTTCAGGCGGCCGGCCATGGCGATCAGCGTGGGGATGTCGGTGAGGCCCTCGTCAACGGTGAGGTTCTTGGTCACGGTGTCGGCAATGGAGTACAGGCGCGGAAGGTTGTTGAGCGTTCCTTCGCCCTGCACCTTGCGGACCATGGAGGCAAGGAAGCTCTGCTGCGCCTTGATCCGGCCCTCGTCGCCGCCGTTGCCGAATCCGTGGCGGGTGCGCAGGAAGGCAAGCGCCTGGTCGCCCTGAATGCTGGAGACACCGGCAGGAATGTTCAGTCCCGAGAGCGGGTCATCCACCGGCTGGTTCACGCACACTTCCACCCCGCCAAGGGTGTTGGACAGTTCCTTCACAGCATTGAAGTCAGCCATCATAAAGTGGTCGATGCTCAGGCCGGTGAGTTCGTTGATCGCCGCAACCGTGCAGCCCGGCCCTCCGTTGCCGAGGGCACCGTTCAGCTGGGCCAGGTCCATAGCCTGGTACTGCATCCCGGACTCCGGATCCGTGCATGCCGGCAGCGCCACCAGCAGGTCGCGGGGGAAGCTGACCACGGTCACGTGGGAACGGTCCGCAGCCATGTTCACCAGCATCATGACGTCGGAGTTGTTGGAGTCCTGGCCTTCTCGGTTGTCCGTGCCCAGCACCAGGATCTGCATTGAATCGGTGTTGGTGTCAGCCGGGAGCCCGTCCTGGCCCTGGCCGATGTTCAGCGGCTTGGTGTCGAAGTTGCTCTGCAGCCTCAGCAGCTGCACGCCGGCGAAAACGAGTCCGGACACCAGCGTTAGGGAGAGCAGCACTGCGATCGAGGCCAGTACGGGGTGTCCCCCGCGCGCGGCTCCGTTGCCCAAATGACGGCCGCCGGGTGCGGTGGCCGTCCGGCGTCGGCTTGGTGCGGCAGATCCGGAGGGACCATGACCTGTAGCGGCACGGCGTGATGGCATAGCCGTTCCCTCCCCTGGATCTGATACTGATGGCTTGCGAAAATGGATGAACAAAGTGTACGGGCCCCGGCTGTGAAGAAGCTTAGGGCCCGCAGGCGTGCGGCAAGGGCCGCTTAGAATCCCAGCTTTACGAGCTGCTTGGGATCCCGCTGCCAGTCCTTGGCAATCTTGACATGCAGGTCCAGGTAAACCCGGGTTCCCAGCAGTGCCTCGATTCCGCGGCGTGCATTTGTTCCCACTTCACGCAGGCGTGAACCGCCCCGGCCAATAATAATCGCTTTCTGCGACGGACGTTCAACGTAGAGATTCACACGGACGTCCAGCAGCTGGTTATCTTCGCTGCGGCCTTCACGCGGCACGATCTCTTCCACCACCACAGCCAGTGAGTGCGGCAGTTCGTCCCGGACGCCTTCGAGGGCGGCTTCGCGGACCAGTTCGGCGACCATGACCGCCTCGGGCTCGTCCGTCAGTTCGCCGTCCGGGTAGAGCGGCGGGGAGGCCGGCATGTGCGACGCCAGGACATCCGCAACGGTGTCCACCTGGAAGCCGTCCGCAGCCGAGACGGGAACGACGTCGGCCCAGCCCGCATCGCCCAGGACTTCGGCACCCAGCGCGGTCACGGACATAAGCTGCTTGGCCAGGGCGGCCCGGTCCACCAGGTCAGTCTTGGTGACCAGGGCAATGACCGGCTTCTTCTTCAGGGCCGCGAGCTGGTTGGCGATGTAGCGGTCACCGGGTCCAACGGCTTCGTTGGCCGGGAGGCAGAACCCGATGGCGTCCACCTCGGCCAGGGTGTCGGCTACGAGGTCGTTGAGCCGCTGTCCCAGCAGGGTGCGCGGACGGTGCAGTCCGGGCGTGTCCACGAGGATGAGCTGAGAGGTTTCCCGGTGCACAATTCCGCGGATGGTGTGGCGGGTGGTCTGCGGCTTGGCCGAGGTGATGGCCACCTTCTGCCCCACCAGGGCGTTGGTCAGGGTGGATTTGCCGGCGTTGGGCCGGCCCACCAGGGACACGAATCCGGCGCGGAACGTGGGTTCAGTCATTTCTGGGTACCAATTCTGTTGTTTTGGGGCGGTCCGGGCGGGCCGCCTCCGTAGTGTTGGGTTCGCCGTCTTCCGGCTGCCGCCAGGCAAGGACGTGGGAGACGCGGTTGCGCCGCCCCTCGAGCCGCTCGGCGTGGAGAACGATCGATTCGACGACTACTTCGCTGCCCACGATGGGGACGCGTCCGAGCGCCTTGGCCAGAAGCCCGCCCACAGTGTCCACCTCATCGTCTTCAAGGCTGAGGTCGAAGAGTTCACCGAGGTCGTCTATGCCGGCTTTACTGCTTAGCCGGTAGCGCCCATCGCCAAGGTCTTCGATGTCCGGGCGTTCGGAGTCGTACTCGTCCACGATTTCGCCGACGATCTCTTCAATGAGGTCTTCAAGGGTGACCAGTCCGGCCGTTCCGCCGTATTCGTCGATCACGATGGCCACGTGTGTGGATTCGCGCTGCAGTTCCTGCAGGAGCTCCCCCACCGCCTTGGACTCGGGAACATAGCGGACCGGGCGGCAGAAACCGTCCACGGCCTGGTTCCCGGCTTCCGGGGCCCGGCCGTGCAGCTGGGCGGCCACGTCCTTGAGGTAGAGGATGCCTACGATCTGGTCCGCACTGTCCTCGATGACCGGAACACGTGAGTAGCCCGAGCGCAGGAACAGGGACATCGCCTGGCGGAGAGTGGAACCGGAGTCGATGCAGACCATGTCCGTCCGCGGAACCATCACCGAGCGCACCTTGGTGTCTCCCAGCTCAAACACGGAGTGGATCAGTTCGGCTTCGGTGTTTTCGATCATGTCCGCTTCGGAGGCACGGTCCAGCAGCTCGCGGAACTCCTCCTCCGTGAAGAATGCCGCATCCGGTCCCTGGGTCCCCGGGGCAACGGCGGAGCCGATCTTTACCAGCCACCCGGGTATGGGTCCGAGGATGGTACGCAGCAGGCTCACCAGTCCGGCAGTGAGGACAACGACGCCGGTGACGTGGCGCCGGCCGATCTGGCGCGGAGAAACCCCCACCAGCACGAAGCCGACGCCGGCCATCGTCACGGTAGCCAGCAGCCCGGCGAGCCACAGGTTTTCGACCACCAGCTGGAAGGCCATGGCGACGGAGACCGCCGTCGCCATTTCGAACCAAACGCGCCAGAACCGCAGCGCGTGCATGTGCGCAACCGGGTGCTGCAGTATCCGTCTGAGGGGTTTTCCGGCGCGGCCGGTGAGCAGCGCTTCTGCTTCATGTCGCGGGAGGTAGCCGTAGGCTGCCTCGGCGGCGGTAAGGAGTCCGGCCAGCACCACAAAGGCGATGGCCATGACCACTAGGACGCCTACGCTCAACTGCGTGTCTCCTTCGGGGCATCCTTGCCCGTGTAGTCGGAGAGGAGGCGCCGCTGAAGGCCGAACATTTCGGCTTCTTCCTCGGGTTCAGCGTGATCGTAGCCGAGCAGGTGGAGGATCCCGTGGGTGGTCAGGAGGAGCAGTTCGTCCTCCAGCCCGTGCCCTGCGGTCTCCGCCTGGCGGGCTGCGACCTGCGGGCAGAGGACAATGTCCCCGAGGACTCCCGCGGGGGTTGGCCGTCCCGGGGAACCGGGGCGCAGCTCGTCCATCGGGAAAGAGAGCACATCAGTGGGTCCGGGAAGGTCCATCCATTCGATGTGCAGCTTCTCGATCGCGTCTTCGTCCACCAGGATGATGGACAGTTCTGCCTCGGGGTGGACGTACATGGCGTCCAGGACAAAGCGGCCAAGCCGGGACAGCGCTTCCTCATCCGCTTGCATGGCGGACTCGTTGTTGACTTCGATGCTCATCGTTTCTTCTCCTGCCCGGCACTGTGGGAACCGGTGCGGGAACGGCGTTCTTCATCCCATTCGCTGTAAGCGGTCACAATGTCGCTGACCAGGCGGTGGCGGACGACGTCGGTTGCCGTGAGTTCGGAGAAATGGACGTCTTCGATTCCGTCCAGGATTTCGTGCACGATCCGCAGCCCGGAGGTCGTGGAGCCGGGAAGGTCGACCTGGGTGACGTCACCCGTGACAACCATCTTGGATCCGAAGCCCAGGCGGGTCAGGAACATCTTCATCTGCTCAGGCGTGGTGTTCTGGGCCTCGTCCAGGATGATGAACGCGTCGTTGAGGGTCCGGCCGCGCATATAGGCCAGCGGGGCTACCTCAATGGTTCCCGCAGCCATCAGGCGGGGAATCGATTCCGGGTCCATCATGTCGTGCAGCGCATCGTAGAGCGGGCGCAGGTAGGGATCGATCTTGTCGTTCATCGTGCCGGGCAGGAATCCCAGCCGCTCCCCTGCTTCCACAGCCGGACGCGTCAGGATAATCCGGTTGACTTCTTTCTGCTGCAGCGCCTGCACAGCTTTGGCCATGGCCAGGTAGGTCTTGCCGGTGCCGGCCGGGCCAACCCCGAAGACCACGGTGTTGCGGTCGATCGCATCCACGTAGTTCTTCTGGTTCAGCGTCTTGGGCCGGATGGTGCGCCCGCGTGTGGAGAGAATGTTCTGCGTCAGCACTTCGGCCGGGCGTTCCGCACTCTGCTCACGCAGCATGGTGATCAGCTGCTCCAGTACCTGGGGCGTGACCCGGGTCTGGTGCCGGGCGAGCACCCGGACTTCGTTAACGAGGCGGACGGTCCGGTCCACAGCGGGCGCCGGACCGGAGACAGAGAGCTCATTGCCGCGGACATGGAGGTTCACCTCCGGGAAGGCGTTCTCGATGACTTTCAGGGCTTCATCGTTGGCGCCCAGAGACTGGACCATGTGCTCTGTGGAGTCAAAGACAATCGTCTGCTGGTCCTCGCGGATGGTGCCGATTCCTGCTGAAGATTCGGTCATATATGCGGCCCCTCGGCCTCTCATCGCCCCTTTTTGAAATCTGGATTGGAAGTCTGCTGAAAATCATGGTGCGCACAGCCTCCTTAATTCTACTGGATAGGCGCCTGCGTGCACTTGCTGAATCCCGGGCAGCCCCCGGGCGTGGGCATCGGTGCGGACCAGTTACCGACTATGTGAGCTGTGTTACGGGGTTTGTCTCGGGTTGGCATCGTCTGGGTCTCAATCAGGTTTCAGTCCCGCCACAGAACCATCAACGCCCGCTTTTGGGGTGTTTTGCTGTGCCAAGCTTGATGGCATGCTCCGGCCGGGTCCCGCCCCGGCAGGATCCCCCACGCATCGCCCGGTCCACGGACTGCGGGCACAAGACACGGAAGGCAGGGATAGTCATGACCAGGCAGCACAATCGCCTCTCCGGCCGCACCCGCCTCCTGATGGCCGCAGCAGCAGCCCCGCTGCTGCTTAGCTCCTGCGGTGTGGTGGCAGAACTGCCCACCACCAGCATGCCCAGCTCCTTCAGCGCCGCGACCTCGCCGGAGTCCCGCCCGATGGCGGTGTCCGCTCCTGCGGAGGCAACCGCTTCCAAGGTGGTCATGCCGGTGTACTGGCTGGGCCTGAACGGATCCGATGTCCAGCTCTACCGGGAGTTCCTCCCGTCGCAGAACACGGGCGACCCGATTGGTGAAGCCGTGATGGCCATGACCACCGACACTCCGCGCGATGACGACTACTTCACGCCGTGGGCGCCGGCGTCAAAGGTCTCGGCATCCATCTCCAGCAAGAACATCATCACGGTGGACATCACCTCTGATGCGTTCAAGCCATCCCTCGACGCAGGCATGGCCCACCGGGCCGTGCAGCAGCTTGTGTACACTGCCACCGCGGCAGCAGCCAATGCAGGGCTGACGACGGCCGGCTACAACACCAGCGTGGTTGTGCTGGTGGACGGGAAGGCCGGCTACAACGCCTTTGGCCATGAAGATCTTGAGCCGGCCCTGGAACGGGACAAGACCCTTCCGGCACCGATCTGGATTATCAGCCCGCAGGAGAAGGACGGTACCGAAACCTCCGTCACCTTCATGGGAACTGCGGTTGTCCGCGAGGACCAGCTCGCCTGGAGCGTGGAACGCGTACTCAACGGACGCCCGGAGACAACTCCCGTCCAGTCCGGAGAGATCAAGCTGGAGGCCGAGGCAGGCGAGACCGCCATGTTCGAAGTCCCCATTGAGCTGGAACCCGGGGATTACAACCTGCGGGTCTTCCACGGTGACGGCGACAACCAGGATTCAAAGCGCTTCACGGTCTACTAGACCGGGGTTGAGTCCGGCCGGTCAGCTCCAGCGGCCCAGCAGGTAGTTCAGCAGCACGAGGGCGGCCGGGCCGGCACTCGAGGACCGCAGGACGTGCGGGCCCAGCCGCACAGGCACGGCTCCGGCAGCACCGAGTGCCTCCAGTTCCGCAGGACTGATCCCGCCTTCGGGGCCAACCACGACGGCGATGGACCGGATCCCGTGCTCCGCACCTTCGGCCACAGATCTGGAGAGCGCAAGCTCAACCGCTGCGGCCAGGGGGACCTGGGCTTCCTCGTGCAGGACAAGGACCAGATCAGTGTCAGCCAGCCGTGCCGGCAGCACCTTGCTTTCGGCCACGTCCAGCACCCGGGGAATCCGTGACCGCCTGGACTGCTTGGCGGCAGAAGTGACTACCGCGCGCCATTTGGCCTGGCCTTTTATGGCTTTGTCAGCCTTCCAGCGCACGATGCTGCGTTCGGACTGCCAGGGCAGAACAGCATCCACGCCGAGTTCAGTGGCTGCCTCGATGGCCTGTTCGTCCCGGTCCCCCTTGGCCAGCGACTGGACCAGGGTGAACTCACAGTCGATCTCCGGTTCGGTTTCAACTTCAAGCACGTCGATTTCAAGCAGTGCAGGCTCAGCGGAGCGCACAGTTCCGCGCAGCCGGGTTCCTGCGCCGTCGACAATGTCTACGTCTTCCCCCGGTGCCAGCCGCTTCACGGTCACGGCATGGCGCGCTTCGGGACCGGTCAGTGCAAAGACACTGCCGGGGGCCGCTGCGGCCACCAGTTCGGGATCGCCGAAAAAGATGGGGCTGGTCACGGTTGGACCCGGCGCCTAGTGGTTGCCGAGGCGGTCGCGCAGTTTCGCGAAGACGCCGCTGTTGGTGTTGCCGCTGACCCGTCCCTCTGCGAATTCCTCGCCCCGCAGCTCGGCCAGGCGGCGCAGCAGTTCTTCCTGCGCTGCGTCCAGCTTCTGCGGGGTCTCCACCTGGACGTGGACCATCAGGTCGCCGCGGCCGTAGCCGCGCAGGTGCGTTACACCAAGACCCTTAAGCGTGGTGACTTCACCGGACTGGGTACCGGCCTTGATGTTGATTTCGCGTTCGCCGTCGAAGGTCTCCATGTTGATGACAGTGCCCAGGGCTGCTGCCGTCATCGGTACCGTGAGGGTGGCGTGCAGGTCATCGCCGTCGCGCATGAACACAGGATCCGCGTTGACGCGGATCTCAACGTACAGATCGCCCTGCGGGCCGCCGGCTGTGCCGGCTTCGCCCTGTCCGCTGAGCTGGATCCGGGTCCCTGTCGCGACGCCGGCGGGCACCTTGATGGTCAGGGTGCGGCGGCTGCGTACGCGGCCTTCGCCTGCACATTCGTGGCACGGGTCCGGGATAACCGTGCCGAAGCCCTGGCAGGAGCCGCAGGGCGCCGTCGTCATGACCTGGCCGAGGATGGAACGTACTGCGCGCTGCACCTGGCCGCTGCCGTGGCAGATGTCGCAGGTGCGCGGGGACGTCCCGGGCTGGCAGCAGGAACCCTCGCAGGTGGGGCAGAGAACCGCGGTCTCGACGTCGATCTTCTTGTTGGTGCCGAAGACGGCATCCTTCAGGTCGATCCGGACGTTGATGAGTGCGTCCTGTCCCCGCCTGGTGCGTGATGCCGGTCCGCGGCCGCCGCCGGGGGCACCGCCGCCGAAGAAGGTGTCGAAGATGTCCTGGAAGCCGAAGCCCTGGCCGCCGAAGCCGCCGCCGAACCCGTTGTCCGTGCCGTTCTCCTGGCCGGTGGTGTCATAGACGCGCCGCTTCTGCGGATCGGACAGGACTTCGTAGGCATGGGTCACGGCTTTGAACTCGTCTGCCGCCCCGGGGGCAGTGTTCACGTCCGGATGAAGCTTGCGGGCAAGCTTGCGGTAGGCCTTTTTGATTTCCTCGCCGGTGGCATCCCGGCTTACGCCGAGTACCTGGTAGTGATCACTCACTCGTGCACATCGCTTCCTGTGTTGCGTCCCCCGCCTCGGGGATGATTAGTCTTCCGGACACCGCCCTGCGCGGGCGGCTGCCAGTCTTTGAGGGGTCAGTTGTTCAGGACCCGGGAAAGGTAGCGGGCAACGGCTCGAACCGCTGCCATGGTGTTGGGATAGTCCATCCGGGTGGGACCAAGGATTCCTACCATAGCCGAAGCATCCGGCCCATACCCAGTGGCTACGACGGATGCCTCCGAGAGGGACCCGTACGGATTTTCCGATCCGATACGGACCGAGACACCCCTGGCGTCCTGCTCCATCTCCGAGAGCAGCCTGAGCATAACCACCTGCTCTTCGAGGGCTTCCAGGATGGGCCCGATGGTCAGCGGGAAGTCCCCCGTTGCCCGGGCCAGGTTGGCCGTTCCGGCCATGACCATCCGGTCTTCCCGGTTGATTCCGGCCAGCTGTTCGAGGGCCCGCCCGAGCGCTGCGGCGGTTCCCCGCAGGTGTGCGGGCACGGTGGCCAGGGTGTCAGCCAGATGAGAAGTAATCCGCGTCAGCGTGGTTCCGGCCAGGGCCTGCAGGAAATGCTGGCGCAGTTCGTGCAGATCCTGCTCCGTCACGGGGGCCGGTACGGTGATGACCCGCTGCTCGACCCGCCCCGTGGTGGAGATCAGGACCACTAGAACCTGTGCCGGGGCCAGCAGCACAAACTCGATGTGCCGCACCTTCGCGTTGCCCAGGTGCGGGTACTGCACGACGGCAACCTGGTTGGTCAGCTGGGAAAGCAGCCGTACCGTGCGGTCCAGGATGTCATCGATGTCCTCCGCGCCTTCAAGGAGGGTCTGGATGGCTCGGCGTTCGGCGGCGGACAGCGGCCTTAGGTCCGAAAGCTGGTCCACGAACAGGCGGTAGCCCTTATCCGTGGGTATGCGTCCGGCCGAGGTATGCGGCGCGACGATGAGGCCCTCCTCTTCGAGGACCGCCATGTCATTGCGGATAGTGGCGGAGGAAACCCCGAGCTGGTGGCGTTCCACCAGTGCTTTGGAGCCCACGGGCTCACGGGAGTGGACGTAGTCTTCGACAATGGCCCGGAGCACCTCGAGCCGGCGTGGTTCGCTCAATGGTTCCCTCCTTCGCTGACGGACTGTCACTGACACCCGGACGTCAAACCGCCCTGCAGGCTGGTTAGCACTCGGTGTCCCTAAGTGCTAAGTCTAATACCAAGTGCTGCCGTTGCTAGCATTGAATCTTCCGTGCCTGCGGCTCATGCAGGTGCTGCGCAGCATCTTCAGGAACGAGGTTTTATGCCCAGCTACGAGTGGGGGCCGCAGGACATCACCGCCCCGGCCCGTAAGGCCCTGCGGCAGGTCGGCGCCGAAAAGGGGCTGGTGCTGGAAGAGGTCCAGACCGGCTGGGTTGGGGCAGTGCTGCGCACCGAGAAGTCCGGCGGGATGCACCTGGTGGTGCTTGAAGATGCGCGCGGCCGGACCCGCTCCTTTGAACTGGGCTTCGGTTTCCTCCTTGAGGGTGAACCTGTTGAGGTGATTCCTGCCGTCAAGGCGGCGGCCCCCGTGACCCGGCGCACGGCGTCGGGATCCGTGGCGGTGGAAAACGTCCGGGCACGTACCGCCAGGGCGAGCCGGATCTGGGTGGAAGGCAAGCACGACGCCGAACTGGTGGAAAAGGTCTGGGGAGACGACCTGCGGATCGAAGGCATCGTAGTCGAGCCCCTCCACGGGGTGGACGACCTGGCCGGCGCAGTGCGGGACTTCTCCCCTGGCCCCGGGCGGCGCCTCGGCATCCTCGTGGACCATCTGGTGGCCGGCTCCAAGGAATCGCGCATTGCGGCCGAAGCGATGCGGGTTCCCGGGGCCGCCGGCAACGTGCTGATTGTGGGCCATCCCTACGTCGACGTCTGGCAGGCGATCAAGCCCCATGTGATCGGACTGCAGGCCTGGCCCGTGGTGCCGCGGAACGAAGACTGGAAGACCGGGATCCTCCGGGGCCTGGGCTGGCCGCACCGCGACCACACCGATGTTGCCCTGGGCTGGAAGAAGCTGCTGGGCTCGGTCCGCACCTACGCGGACCTGGAACCGGCACTACTGGGACGAGTGGAAGAAGTCATCGATTTCCTGACCGTTCCCTAGTGCGGGCGGCCGGCAGCGCCGCGCCGCGCTGGCCTGCCCGTTGCCTGCTACGCGGTCCGAAACCAGTACCCTTGTCTAACAACAGGTACCCGCGGGGGGCTTACCCTGCGTCATCTGAGAGTTAAAGGAATAGCAACCGTGTCCAACCCACGCCCGAACCACCCGCAGCCGGAACACCACGGTTCGCCGGCGCGCCCGGACTATCAGGGTGCCCCGGCCAACGCCCTTCCCCTGACCGCGTCAGAAGACCGGCAATGGGCCACCCTGTCCCACTTTGGCGGGATCCTGGGGTTCGTTCCTTCACTTATCATCTACCTGGTCTTCCGCGACCGCGGGCCGTTCACCGCGCAGGAGTCCAAGGAAGCCCTGAACTTCACCCTGCCTCCCACCATCCTTGCACTGGTGGCCTGGCTGCTTTCATTTATCCCGGTGGTAGGCGGGTACTTCGCCATCCTCAACGCGCTGATCTGGATTGCAGTCGCCGTGTTCTCCGTCGTGGCCGGCATCGAATGCAACCGCGGCCGGCCTTACCGCTACCGGTTCAACCTGCGCCGCATCCGCTAGTCAGGCTGCCCGCGGCGGCATCAGCCTCCGCGGGTCTGTAGGAACTAGGGCAACAGCCGGCGCACAACGGCGTCGGCCAGCAGCCTGCCCCTGAGCGTGAGCAGTACGGTGCCGGCAATAGCCGCCTTCGGTTCCACCAGGCCGTCCGCGATCAGTCCGGCAATCTCGTGCCGACCTTCCGGGCGCAGCAGCTCCCGCGGCAGGCCCTCGGCCAGGCGCGTCCGGAGCATAACGTCTTCCAGGTAGCGGGTGTCCGCATCCAGGGTTTCGCGCCCTACAGCCGGTGACTCCCCCGCCGCGATCCGCTGCGCGTAGGCAGTGGGGTGCTTGGCGTTCCACCAGCGGACTCCGCCGACGTGCGAATGCGCGCCGGGACCGATTCCCCACCAGTCATCGCTGCGCCAGTAGGCCAGGTTGTGCCGGCAGGCGTCCTGCGGGGTACGTGCCCAGTTGCTGACTTCGTACCAGTTCAGGCCGGCGGCCGTGAACAGTTCATCGGCCAGCAGGTACTTGTCCGCGTGGTCGTCGTCGTCGATCGGCGGCACTTCGCCGCGGCGCATGCGCGCGGCCAGCTTCGTTCCCTCCTCGACGATCAGCGCGTAGGCGGAAATGTGGTCAGGTCCGTAGCTGAGGGCTTCCTCGACCGAATGCTTCCAGTCCGCCAGGGACTCCCCCGGCGTGCCGTAGATCAGGTCCACGCTGATTTTCAGGCCGGCGTCGCGCGCCCACTGCACAGCCTGCGGTACCCGTGAGGGTGTGTGGGTCCGGTCCAGGACCGCCAGGACGTGCGGCACCGCGGACTGCATGCCGAACGAGACCCGGGTAAAGCCGGCATCTGCGAGGAGCTGCAGGGATTCCGGGGTCACCGAGTCGGGATTCGCCTCGGTGGTTACCTCTGCGCCGGGAGCCAGGCCCCACTGCTCGAGGGCGGTGCCAAGAATGGCGGCCAGGTCCTCGGCGGGGAGCAGGGTTGGCGTACCGCCGCCAAAAAAGACAGTCTCGATCGGCCGCTCCGGGATGCCCGAGGCTGCCAGGGCTTTGGCAGCGAACCGGACTTCCTGCTGTGCCGTTGCGGCGTAGGCGTCCTGCGAGGCACCGCCGCCAAGCTCAGTAGCGGTGTAAGTGTTGAAATCGCAGTAGCCGCAGCGCACGGCGCAGAACGGAATGTGGACATAGAGTCCGAATTTCCGTTCTGCTGCGGCGGTGGCTGCGACGGCCGGAAGGATGCCGTCCCTTGGGGCGGGATCCCCGAGCGGAAGCGCGCTGGGTGTCACTTCTTGGCTTTGTCCTTGGACTCGTCGGAGGACAGGGCGGCCACGAAGGCTTCCTGCGGTACTTCCACGCGGCCAACCATCTTCATGCGCTTCTTGCCTTCCTTCTGCTTTTCCAGCAGCTTGCGCTTACGGCTGATGTCGCCGCCGTAGCACTTGGCAAGCACGTCCTTGCGGATCGCGCGGATGGATTCGCGGGCGATGATGCGGGAGCCGATGGCAGCCTGGATGGGTACCTCGAACTGCTGCCTCGGGATAAGTTCCCGCAGCTTGCCGGTCATCATGACGCCGTAGGCGTAGGCCTTGTCCTTGTGGGTGATGGAGCTGAAGGCGTCCACCTGTTCCCCCTGGAGCAGGATGTCCACCTTGACCAGGTCGGCCACCTGTTCGCCGTCGGCCTTCCAGTCCAGTGAGGCGTAGCCGCGGGTCTTGGACTTCAGCACATCGAAGAAGTCGAAAACGATCTCGGCCAGCGGCAGGCGGTAGCGGATTTCCACCCGGTCTTCGGAGAGGTAATCCATGCCGCCCAGGACACCGCGGCGGGTCTGGCACAGCTCCATGATGGCGCCGACGAATTCACTCGGCGCGAGGATCGTGGCGGAGACCATCGGCTCACGGACTTCTTTGATCTTGCCTTCGGGGTACTCGCTGGGGTTGGTCACGGTGACCACCTTGTTGTCCTCGAGCGTCACCTCGTACTCCACGTTCGGGGCGGTGGAGATCAGGTCCAGGTTGTACTCGCGCTCGAGCCGCTCACGCGTGATTTCAAGGTGGAGCAGGCCCAGGAAGCCCACGCGGAAGCCGAAGCCCAGCGCCGCCGAGGTCTCGGGTTCGTAAACCAGTGCGGCGTCGTTAAGCATCAGCTTTTCCAGCGCGTCACGCAGCACCGGGTAATCGGCGCCGTCGATGGGGTAGAGCCCGGAGAACACCATGGGCTTGGCATCGGCGTAGCCCGGCAGCGATTCAGCGGCCGGCTTGGCCAAGTTGGTGACGGTGTCGCCGACTTTGGAGAGGCGGACATCCTTCACGCCGGTGATCAGGTAGCCGACCTCTCCGACTCCCAGCCCCTTGGAGGGGGTGGGTTCAGGCGAGCTGACACCGATTTCGAGGAGTTCGTGGCTGGCGCGCGTGGACATCATCTGCACGCGTTCGCGGGGAGAGAGCTTGCCGTCGACCACACGGACGTAGGTGACCACGCCGCGGTAGGTGTCATAGACGGAGTCGAAGATCATGGCGCGTGCCGGGGCGTTTGGGTCGCCGACCGGTGCGGGAATGTCCCGGACAATCTGGTCCAGCAGGGCTTCGACGCCGACGCCGGTCTTGCCGGAAACCTTCAGCACGTCCTCCGGGTCGCCGCCGATCAGCTTCGCCAGTTCTTCGGCGTACTTTTCCGGCTGCGCTGCCGGGAGGTCGATCTTGTTGAGGACCGGAATGATAGTGAGGTCGTTTTCCATCGCCAGATAGAGGTTGGCGAGGGTCTGCGCTTCGATGCCCTGGGCGGCGTCCACCAGCAGCACTGCGCCTTCGCAGGCAGCCAGGGAGCGGGATACCTCGTAGGTGAAGTCAACGTGGCCCGGGGTGTCGATCATGTTCAGGGCGTAGGACGTATCGTCCAGTTCCCACGGCATGCGCACAGCCTGGGACTTGATGGTGATTCCGCGTTCGCGTTCGATGTCCATGCGGTCCAGGTACTGGGCCTTCATGTCGCGCTGCTGTACCACTCCGGTGAGCTGGAGCATGCGGTCGGCCAGGGTGGACTTGCCATGGTCGATATGGGCGATGATGCAGAAATTCCGAATGATCGCCGGATCCGTCGCGGCAGGCACCGGTGAGAAGCGGGCCAGAGGTGACACTGTGGCGGTTCCTTTACTGTTTGCATGGCTTCGGTGCTGTCCCGGATGCGTGCTCAGGACAGGAACCGTTCGCACGCAGGGATTGTACGAAGTGGACTGGTACTAACAGTCTCCCACGTTTACCCCGGCGGACCCGAACCGTTCGCCTGGGCTGCCGCACCTAGGATGGCGGCATGGCTTTTTCTTCCCGCAACCTGCTCAGCCTTGCCCGGACCGCCCTTCGGGTAGCCCGCCATCTGGCGCCCGGTCCCGCAAAAACCCCGCGGCCCAGCCAGCCTGCCCGCGACGGCTCCAATGCCCGCAAGTCTTCCAGCAACCGCAAGCCTGCCGGCAGCGCATCCCGGTCCTCTTCGGCGCCGTCGTCTTCTTCTTCGCGTGCAAGTTCCACCCACCCATCCCCCTCCCGCTCACAGCACGGCGGCGGATACCCCGGCGACTACTCGGGGCCGATCAAACCCGTCTACGCTCCCAAGCCGGACGGCGCTCCGGATCCCGGCGAAGTGGTCTGGGCCTGGGTGCCCTATGAGGACGATCCATCCCAGGGCAAGGACCGTCCGGTCCTGCTGATCGGCCGCAGCGGATCAAGCCTGCTGGGTCTGATGCTCACCACCCGGGACCGGAACAACTCACGTGATTCCGATCCGGACTATCTCGATATCGGCACCGGCGCCTGGGACAGCAAAGGCCGGCCAAGCGAGGTGAAACTGGACCGGATCATTCAGCTGGATCCGGCGGACATCCGCAGGCAGGGTGCCGTTGTGGAGCGTTCGGTCTTTGAGCGAGTTGCAAAGCGCCTCTCGGACCGCCGGGCCTGACGGGCCGGGAGTCAGCATGCTGGACCGTGCTGCGCCCGGTTCCCGCACCAGCGTGCGTGTTCCGTGCAGGGTTCCACACTGCGCCCGAAGTTCTGCTAACATTTATTGCTGTGTGTCCGCGCAGGTCGACGGGCACTTCAGGCCGGGCGCCATTACGGTATCCCCACGCCGCTCAGTCAATGTCTGGTCTGAAATTCCCTCACCGACCAAGTCCGCAATACAAAGAGAGTTTATAAGTGGCCAATATTAAGTCCCAGAAGAAGCGCATCCTCACCAACGAGAAGGCGCGTCAGCGCAACAACTCGGTGAAGTCCGAGCTGAAGACGCTTATCCGCAACGTGGATAACGCTGTCACCGCTGCTGACAAGGAAGCGGCTCAGGCAGCCCTGCAGGCTGCTACCCGCAAGCTGGACAAGGCTGTCAGCAAGGGCGTTATCCACAAGAACAACGCTGCTAACCGCAAGTCGGCCATCTCCAAGAAGGTCAACGCGCTCTAAGCGGGAGCAACACCCTTAGTTTTACGAAAACGGCTGGTCCTTCGGGACCGGCCGTTTTTGCCTTAAGGACGGCGATTCGCCCGTAAGTACCCGCTGCGCAGCTCAGAACTGCGGCGGGGCGGGAAGCTCCTCGTCTGCTGGGAACGGAGGCGGGTCGGGAAGCTCGTCGTCTGCCTGGAACGGGGGCGGGTCCTCAGTTCCCCACCCAGTTGGAATGGAAGGCAACCTTCCCGTCCTTATCCGGTCCGGAACCACGGGTGCCAGCTTCTCCCCCGGGTCCAACGTCTGCCCCGGCTCTAAGGTCTGCCCCGCGTCTAAGGTCTGCCCCGCGTCCCGGGCTCTGTGACTACCCCTGCCATAATCCAGCATTGGGCCGGTCCTCCGCCTCAGGCCGCCGGGAGAAATCCACTCGATGACTCCCGGCTCAGTCTGGGTCGCCTTCCAGTACCCCAGCGTCTTGAGCCGATGGTGTTTAGGACACAGATGCTCCAGATTCGCATGAGTCGTTTCGCCTCCCCATGCCCATGGACGGGTGTGGTCGATCTCGGAATTCAGGACACTGACGCCGCAGCCCGGGAACCGGCAGGTCCCGTCCCGTGCCTGCAGCCACCGTTTCAAACCGGCCGGAACGCGGCGCCGGCGCCCAATGTGAAGGATCTCGCCAGTTGCAGGATCCTGCACCAGGGGTGTCCAGTTTGCTGCTTCCTGGAACATCCGCCGGCCTGTCTCAGGACTGAGCGGCCCGTAGCCGTTGAGTTCGGCCGGATCATCGTTCAATCCCGCGAGTGTGTCCGCCTGGATCAGGACCATAATCTCGGTCTTCAGGTTCCGCCTGCGGCTGCGGGTTCGGGTGACGGTGCGGCCGGGCCTTCGCCCGCTGCGAGAAAGGGGTGGCACTGGAGAGTCGTCGACACCACGCGCTCGGTTCGATTGCTCCGTATCCAGTGCGCCGTCCCCTGGGCTCCCTGCCCCGTTCCCATCCTTTTCCGGGCTGTCCGCCTCACCGGTAGGACCCACAGGACTATCCAAGAGCACGGAAGCAAAGATATCCGCCCGGAGCTGGTCCATAGACCTTCCGTCCCCGGCCTTTTTCGCCCCGCGCGCAGCACCCGAGAGGGAAGTGAAGATGGCCTGGCCCTTTTCAGCAGCAAGAAAAGCAGAGATACATGACATGCCGTCCGGCAGAGCCTCCAGAGAAACCCGGCGCTTTCCGAAGGCATCCCGGTGCCGCTGCGGAATCGTCTCCGGATGCCGCCGCTCCCTCAACCTTCGGGCCCTAGCGCGGAACTTCGCCACCGTGGTGTCCTCGGCCAAGGCCAGTAAGTCCGACTCGAACTGCGCCCTCCCCTGCTCCTCCACGGAGCGGGTGTGATCCAGGACCTCCTGGGCATGCCGGTACGTGATCCTGCCGGCACACAATCGAGACAGGGTCTGTGGGTACTCTCTGCACAGTTCACCGGCTTCAAAGACCCTGCCCATAGCAGTCATGTGCGGCACGTTCAGCAGCGTGCCAACTTCCGCGGCAGCGAGACTCAGGGACAGGGACGCATCCCGTCGCCCCGAGGCTTCCGGGAAGCCATCTTCCAGAACTTCATGAATCCGGGAAATGACCCGCACCTGCTGCGCCGCTGCCCAGCAGACAAGGGCCTCAAGCCTCTGCAGGACACCACCTGCGTCCTCCAGGTTGAGTGACCTTGGGTCCTTCAGCGACAGCTTGCCGCCAAAACCCTCGGGCAGCGCCGCCTCAGTGACTTGTTGACGGGCATTCTCGTCGGCACAGAACACCTCTGAAGGCAACGGATCCTGGCTCCCGGCCTTCCGGTCGAAAGGGGGTGCTTCGCTGCCGTTGGAAGTAGTGCCCGCGGAACGGTTCATACCCCTAGGATCTCAGCCGCCTCTGACATTACCGGGCCAAAAAAGCCCCTTCCGGGGACCACCGGCCTACTGGTCTTTCGACCAAAAATACCTCACTCGCAGGCGATGTTTACCGAGACGGTACTCCCGCCTCCGAAGGGTCCGCAGCCCCTGGAACAGAACCCCGCCAGCCACTGCTGCAAAAGGGGACTGGGTTACCGTCCGGAGGCAGCCAGCGCGATGACCGTAACAGCACGCTCCACCGCGTACACCGGATCACGGCCGGCACCCTTGACCTGGGCATCCGCCTCAGCGAGAACCTGAACTGCCTTGACCAGAGACTCGGATGAGAATCGCTGCGCGTCCCGCTTCGCCTGGTCAACCTGCCATGGGGCCATCCCGAGATCCTTCGCCAGGGACGCGGAGGAACCCCGAAGATCAGCCACCCGAGCAACTGCGCGTACCTTCATGGCCAGAGCAGCCACCAGGGGAACCGGATCCACACCGGTCGCGAGGGCATGGCGCAGCATGGAGAGCGCAGCGCCCGCGCGTCCGGCCAGAGCGGCATCGGCCACCTTGAAGGCAGTCGCTTCGACCCGGCCGCCATAGTACTTTTCGACAGTCTCTTCAGTGACTTCACCGGACGTATCGTTCATCAGCTGCTGGCAGGCCGAAGCAAGCTCAGCCAGGCTCGAACCCACTGCACTGACCAGCGCGCGGACCGCACCGCCGTCGATCCTGCGCTTCGCCGCCTTGAACTCCTGGGAAACAAAGTCGGCCTTGTCAGCGTCTTTCTTGAAGGGCTGGCAGTCGACGACCGGCGCCTTGGAAGCCTTCACGGCGTCGAGCAGTTTCTTGCCCCGGTTTCCGCCCGAGTGGTGCAGAACCAGCACTGTGTCCGGGGCGGGATCCGAGAGGTAGGCGAGGGTGTCGTTCAGGAACTCCTCACTCATGTGAGCGAGGTTCCCGGCCTCAATCAGCTTCGCCTCTCCGAACAAAGACGGGCTCGCAATCAGCGTCAACTCGCCGGCAGAGTAAGCGGCTGCGTCGATCCGGATCACCTCGGTGTCCGGAGCCTGGCTGCGCTGCTGGAGCCGAATATTCTCCATGGCCCGCCCGGCCAGATACTCTTCCGGCCCGGTCAGGAGCACCACAGGGGCCGGGGCAGCCTGGCGCCACGAGACGGTACCGGCCGCCGGTTTGGCGGAAGATTTCTTGGGTACGGCCGGATTCACGGATGCACTGCTCCTGGAATGGTGAACGGGGATCAATCACCCCCAACATTGCCACGGGGCACCCCGCCCGCCAACTTCCGCCGTCGTCGTTTTTGCCACACCCGTCCCCCGCCTGCAGTCCGTGCC
>NZ_JAXIOM010000037.1:0-39140 GCF_049311025.1 Arthrobacter sp. 3Tela_A | reverse complement strand
CGGCTTGAGGGTGAACTTGGGGATGAACGTCGGTATCCGGGGGTGCGGGGCGCCGGCGCCGGGGGAGCATGGAAGAGCAGCAGGCCTGCACGGGAACTGGAGCCTTCGAACTGAGGCGCCAGGCTCTGCACAATGCAAGAACCGCCGAAGCACTGCCGGGCCCCAAAACCGCCAGTGCTTCGGTCTATTGCGGCGGTCCGGTACCCCAACACCGGGCCGCCGCAGTCCGGAATCCAGACATCCCTCCGCGGACCTGGATTCCGGGCTTCGGCGCCTTAGAGCACGCCCCGGCGCAGCGCCTCTCGTAGTGCGTCGTCCCGGCCGGAGACCCCGAGTTTGCGGTACAGCCCGCGGAGCTGGGATTTGACGGTGTTAACCGAAACAAAGTGCATGCCGGCTATCTCTGCGAGTGAACCCGTCTGGACCAGTGCCCCCAGGATCGCCAGTTCACGCGGAGTCAGTGCCGGCAGGTCACCGGTGCTTCCGATGACGGCGGCCTGATCGGCTGCCAGACCCACGTCAAACCCGGTTTCCGCTGCTGCTTTGCGGACGCGTTCCAGGTCTGCCGCCGGCAGGAGTGCGGTGGACAGCCTGAGCCCATGGACGGTGCAAAGGTTCGATAAGCGGGCGAGTTCCAGCCTCAGCCCGGGGGTCATCCCCGGTTCAAGCTGCAGGCGTGCGGCAACGGACAGACCGGTTGCCTCCGCCTGCCGCCGGACGGTGCCCTCCGAACGCAGACGGAGCACGGAGCTGAGCGTTTTGTCCGGCTGCCCGGAGGCGAGCTGGATACGTGCCGACATCAGTTCCCTGGATTCCCTTGGCAGGTTTCCGGCTGCCGCAAGGGCCTGGCCGGGAAGTCCTGAAGCGAGCAGGAGCAAGGCCTGCGCGTGGATGAGCAGCGCGCGCTCCGGTTCGCTGATCGGGGGCAGGTCCGCCTGCCGG
Organism: Arthrobacter sp. 3Tela_A; assembly: GCF_049311025.1. Taxonomy (NCBI): domain Bacteria; kingdom Bacillati; phylum Actinomycetota; class Actinomycetes; order Micrococcales; family Micrococcaceae; genus Arthrobacter; species Arthrobacter sp. 3Tela_A. The sequence continues at coordinate 38,198 of NZ_JAXIOM010000037.1, read as the reverse complement.
GCGAGCAGTTCTTCCAGCCGGGCCAGCGCCGGGGCCGGGCTGCCTCCGGCCAGGTCTGCCATGGCGTCCAGATACCGTACCCGGGGCCAGAGTTCCATGGCATCGGCCTGGTCCAGGACATGGGCAAGGGCCGCTTTGGCTGCAGCATGCTCTCCTGCTTCAAGGGCAACCGCCGCTTCGGCAAGCCGCAGCGGAGTCTCGGAGTAGGGGGGTACCTCATCCCGGCCCCAGCCCAGGCTGCTGCAGAGCTGCAGGAAACGGGCGGCGCCGGGCAGATCCCCAGTCTCGGCGAGGAGAGAGGCTGTGAGGGAGTGGTAGTAACCCTCATAGTCAGGCTGGTCCTTGGCTGCGGCAAGCGCCGCAGCCTGCGTAAACGCCGCTTCGGCGCCTTCCAAGGCACCTGTCCGCCACAGCGAGATACCCAGGTGTGCGACGGCAACGGATTCGAGCGGGCCTATTCTCTCGCGTTCGGACAGCGGCATTTCTGCGTACGCCCGCAGCCCGGATAATGCCCGGGCGGCGGAACGGGACAGCTGGCCGCATCCCCGCAGCCCGACCGCCTCAACCAGGGTCAGAAGCAGCCGCTCAGCCCCGGGCATGGACCGGAAGATGGTGCGGGCGCCGGAGAGTGCCAGCAGGGTCAGCTCCGTCCCCCGCATCCTCCGGAACGCTGACGAGTTGTAGAGGATGGCGAGGGCCAGCGCCGGCGCAGGCTGCCGCGCCAGTCTCAGGAGTGAGACGCCTTCAAGGAGCTTCCTGGTCTCGGGACCGTGGAATGTGAAAAGCTCCAAGGCCCGGTGACGGATAATTTCCGTGGCCAGGTCCAGGCTGTCCGCAGCCATGGCGTGGCGCAGTGCTTCGAGGGGCTGCCCCTGTTCCAGGAAGTACCGTCCGCAGATCCCTTCCAGGGCGTGCACGCGTGCGGGGGACGACTTCCGCGCACCGGCCAGCACGGCGCTGCGCAGCAGCGGGATCATCACGGCGCCGCCGTCGCTGCTCCGGGTGAGGAGGCCTTTCTGTTCAGCCTCACGGATCATCGTGTCAGCGTTTTGGCTGCCCCAAATATGTGCCGCAAGGGAGGCCGGAAGTTCCTCGGGCACGCAGGCGCCGAGCAGGAAATCAGCGAGCGCGGCGGAGATCCTGGGCGGGGACAGCAGCTCAGCGAGGTCCGCGGCGACGGCGTCCAGCACGGCTGGCAGCTGCCGTACCGGGCGGCTGCGAACAGGCGCGGAGGAGGAGAGTGCCATAAACCGGACCCATCGCGGCAGGCCGCTGGTTAGTGTCCGGATTTCCTCCGCCTGGTCCCGCAGTCCGGAGCCGACCAGCGCACGTTCGCATTCCTCTACGGTGAACGCCAGCTGCGCCGGGCCTATCACTGCGACGTCCAGTTCCAAAAGCGCCTTTCGCAGCTCGATACTTCCCAGCGCTGCCGTGCTGGCCACTACCCGCAGGCCGGGCACCGCCCGCAACATGTCGAGCAGCAGGTCCTCTGCAGGAAACCCGCTAGCCAGGTGGAGGTCCTCCAGGATCAGCAGGTCCCTGGCAGGCAGGTGCGCCAGGCGGGGCAGCACGGAGCGGAGTTCGGCTCCCTCGGCCGCCTCCCGTCCAACTTCCTCAATCAGGGCCGCGTCGGCCGGTCCCGGCACTTCAAAGGCACCGGCCAGCAGTGCTGAGAGGAACCTGGCTGACGGGCCGGGCTGCTCGGCGGGCGCCATTGCGCTCCTGCGGGCCGAAACCCATGCAGCAGGCCGGTCCCGCACAGCGGCCCAGTCCTGCAGGAGCGTGGTTTTTCCCGCTCCGTCAGGGCCGCGCACGAGCGTGAGCGGGGCGGCAGCGGCGTCGTCGAGCGCGTGCAGCAGCCTGGCGCGGGAGAGGACGAGCGGATTCGGGCGCGGGGGGCCCGGGACTACGGCGAAGTGCGGCATGTGGCTGGATCCGGCTCGGCGGGACGTGGGTGCCCGCAGCCGCGCCGAAGCGCGCCCGGAAGCAGTTTCAAGATATCCGCTGCGAATCCCGGGACGCTATTATGTGACGCCGTCCCAGGCCTGTGAGGCGGGCAGCTGGATGACCCGGGAACTCTGTACCCGGGAGCGTCAGAAGACTGTCAATGCGGAAACGAGGTCACGGTAGGCCATTCCACTGGTCACCGGCTCAAGCGTGGCACGCTCCTCATCGACCATGAGCAGATGCTGCCCTGCTCGGCCCGCGTCCACGTAGCCCCACTCAGGGGCGGCGCCGTCGGCGGTTTGCACCTGGACTCGCCAGATAAACCACGGTTCGCTCCACATCCTCATCCACGCAGGATCGTCCGTGGGCGGCGGTTCGTCTGCGGATGCGATACGGCGGTCGAAGACCTCGGTCGGAAATTCGAGGACCCCCGTCGTGAGGGTCCAGGCCGGACCCAGACCCAGCCATGAAGCTACCATGTGGGCCAGATCTGGGAGACCGACGAAATCCAGCTGAACCAGGGACTCATAGCGGTCGATGCGGTCGGCGTCGAGTTCCGTGCGGGAGGGACCAGCGAGTACCAAGGCATTCTCGTCATCGATCTGTATCTGCAGCTCCGTGGAGGCTTTGGGATGCAGGCAATGGATGCTGACGGAGACTCGGGTTGAGGTCAGCGGTGCCGTGACGGTGATGCCCTCCGGGGTCAGGCGCCCTGCGGTATCCATCAGCCCGGCCTCGACCAGGGCGGCAAGGCCCGCTTTTCGGCCGGCTCGCTGGAAACGTCCGGCGTAGCCGCTCTCCGCGGCTGCGTCCAGCAGATGTACCGCTTCCCCGTTCAGCCACGGCCCCCGGGAACTGAAGGGCTGCCGGTCGGACAGACCACCGAGTTCTTCAAGGTCGGCTCCAAGAATCCGGCTCGCGGCCTCATCCAGCGCCGGTTCACGGTCCGGGACAACATCAACCATTGGAGGGGTCCTTCAGTGCGGCCGAGAGCGCGATGGCGCCCAGGACCTCGTCGTAGGCGGTCAGCTGGTTGGCGGCACAGGAGGTGGTCACAGAAGCGGCCAGTCCGTTGCGGAACAACAGCAGCTGGCTGCAGTGGATCAGCCCCCCGGATCCCCGGTGCAGGTACTCGAGCCGGCGGACGGCTTCCAGCTGGGGGACCGGGTCCACAGCAAGCAGATAGGGGTCCGCCAGGGAAGTCAGCAGTGATGCCATAACGACCGTGCTCAGTTGGGTTACGGTGCCGGGGAAGGGGAATACCGTAACGGCGACGTTCGGGCGGAAGCCGCCCTCATCCATCCACTTCGTGAGCGGTGCTGCGACCACCAGTTCCGCGTCCGGGTGCGGAATGACCTCCCAGTCTGACGGGCGCTCAAGGGCGACGTTGGTGCTGTACTCAGCGGTGAACATTCCCGCTCCTTCGCAGCCAGGTGAACGGGGACGAATATTCGGGTTTCAGGACTTCGTCTTTATTCGCACCGCGATCCAGCCAGTCTTTGTACCAAGCGGGCAGCATAAAACGGGGGAGACGGAACAAGCAGGCGACCGCCAAGAGCATGAACGGTGCAAGGACATAGGTGGTGTTGACACCGTCAAACCAGTTGAGGCCGAGTTCCGCACAGACAGCGAGGAAGCTGCCCACGAGTAAGAACGGCAGCAGGTAGATGCCCAGGAAGCCGAAATAGCTGTGCCTGCCGAATTGATACATGTTCCTCTTCGCCGCCCAGCTGCGCCAGGTTCCGTTCATTGCCGCGACCCCGGAGATTAGACAATAGAGAGTTATCAAAAGTATGACGGTGCCGGCCAACAGTATTGCTAGAACGTCCATGACGTTGAATTCTCCCACGCTTCCCGGGTCACCATAGTTTGAGGTTTTCCCATGCTTCCTTGAGGCCGCCTCTTACGCTGTCTGCGATGCCTTTTTCTGCGGCATTCCTGAAGAAATTCCCCACGCCTTCTCCGACGGCTCCGCCGATCCACCCTCCCACGGCTGCACCCACGATCGTTCCCACTACGGGAATGGGGATGAAGCTCCCGAGCGTCGCTCCTGCCGCGGCACCGAAGGTGCTGCCTGCCAGGGACGAACCGCCTTCGACAAGGGCTGTGGCACCCGCGCTGACCACCCGCTCTCCCGTGCTCATGTCGGGTTGCTCCAGCTGGTCCTGGTTCCATTGCTCCGCCCAGTTTTTGTAGACGGACAAAGCACCATCGACCACGCCCAGTCCGTTGGCCGCCCTGTTCGCCCAGCGCGGCAGCTCCGGAGCAGCCACGTTGTTTCCACCCGCGGTGGTTCGCCGCCGCGCCCCGCGAATCACCGGGTCGCGGAAAACCGGCCGATGAATGGTCAGTGCCCGCGCACCCAGCGGCGCGAGCACCGACGCCATGAAGCTGCCAGCCGGGAGATAGCGGTACGGCCGGCCGTTCAACCGCAGGGTGACTGAGCCCGGCACATTGAGCTGGCGCCTGTTGGAACCGGGGTCCAGGGCCACCCTAATCAGCCGGGGACCGGGGTTCTGGTGCACTGAAAGGGACCCGTGGATGGCCAGGCCGATCGAGACCGCGGCGTAGGGCGACGTTGTTATTCTGTGCGGCTCCGGAAATGACGTGTGCAGGCTGGAAATCGCAGCAGCGCAGGCGTCTTCCGCAGCTTGCAGTTCGGCGGCGATCGAGGCTGACTCGCGGGTGAGGCGTGCTTCCTCCGACCGCGCCAAGGCCGCGCTTTCCTGGCTGTCCTCCTCCAGCGGCCGGCAGGCGTGGTCCTGGAGCGCAGCCAGGAGGGCATCGTAACGGGGGCGAAGTGCGTCAACGGCGTCGGCGTAGGTCTCTAGGGCATCCCGGATTGCGCCGGTCACATCCGCTGTTGCGTCCGTGTAGACGGCTGCCTTGGCCATGGCACCGTGGACTATGTCCTGCTCTGGGGCCTGGTAGCTGTCCTGGAGCCCGGTCCAGGCTGCAACCAGATCCTGGCCGTAGCCTTTCGCCCGTTGTCCCGACGCGTCGATCGCTGCCGCGTCATTGCGGACGGCACCGGTGTCCGGCAGTACGGGGAGGTTTCCTGCACTCACCGTCCGCCTCCTGCGCTGTCCTCGTCCGAGGTGGCGGCGGGGGATTCGCCGGCCAACCGATTCGCGTTGCCGGCCATCTCTTCGTCGCCGCGCACATAGTGGTCCACAGCCTCGCTGGTCGAATTGCAGGCGTTTTCGCTGCGGACGGTGCCGCTGTTGATCAGCCGGGACAAATAGTCCTCATAGCATTCCGTGAGCGCCTGAAGGATCACGGGGCTGTTGGCCGAACCGGCAGCAGAGGTGACTGCGTTCTGGAGTGTGGTCTCCTCGGCGATCAGATCTTCCACCGTGGCGCGTGCCTTCCCAATGACGCCACGGACTGTGGCGACTTGGATATCCCAGCCGTTGACCGGCATTTCTTCCCCCTGTATTGCAGAACAACTTACGTTCCATGTGCTCAGAGCATTCGTAACGCGAAGAGCCTAGCGCAGGACACACAGGGGGCCCATGGGGAGAACTATCCATGGGGGATGCTTACGGGCGTGGGAAAGCGAAGGAAGCTAGGCGGGCTTTTCGATGTCTGCGGCGTCCTGGATGGAATACGCGTAGCCCTGCTCCGCCAGGAAACGCTGGCGCCTGGCGGCGAAGTCCTGGTCCAGGGTGTCGCGCGCGACGACGGTGTAGAAGTGGGCAGCCCGGCCGTCGGACTTCGGGCGCAGCAGGCGGCCCAGCCGCTGGGCCTCCTCCTGGCGGGAGCCGAAGGAACCGGAGACCTGGATGGCTACCGAGGCCTCGGGCAGGTCGATGGAGAAGTTGGCAACCTTGGACACCACCAGTGTCTTCAGCTTTCCTTCACGGAAGTCGTTGAAGAGCCGCTGGCGTTCCTTGACCGGCGTTCCGCCCTTGATCACCGGTGCGTCGAGCCGATCAGCCAGCTCATCGAGCTGGTCGATGTACTGCCCGATCACCAGGATCTGGTCGCCCTCGTGGCGGCGGACCAGGTCCTGTACCACCTTGGACTTTGTCTCCGAGGTGGAGCACAGCCGGTACTTGTCGCCGTCCTCGGCCATGGCATAGGCAACGCGTTCGTCCCGCGGCAGATCCACCCGGACTTCGATGCACTCTGCCGGGGCAATGTAGCCCTGTGCCTCGATGTCCTTCCAGGGTGCGTCGTAGCGCTTGGGACCGATCAGGGAGAACACTTCGCCCTCGCGGCCGTCTTCGCGCACCAGCGTGGCGGTGAGGCCCAGCCTGCGGCGGGCCTGCAGGTCAGCTGTCATGCGGAAGATCGGTGCCGGGAGCAGATGGACCTCGTCGTAAATGATCAGGCCCCAGTCGTTGGCATCCAGCAGCTCCAGGTGCGGGTACAGCCCGCCGCGCTTGAGGGTGAGCACCTGGTAGGTGGCGATGGTTACCGGGCGGACTTCCTTGACCGCACCCGAGTACTCGCCGATTTCGTCTTCGGTCAGCGATGTGCGGCGAAGCAGTTCGTCCTTCCACTGCCGGGCCGACACCGTGTTGGTCACCAGGATCAGCGTGGTCGTGGAGCTGGTCGCCATGGCGGCGGCACCCACCAGCGTTTTGCCGGCACCGCAGGGCAGCACCACCACTCCCGAGCCGCCGGCCCAGAAGTTCTCCGTGGCCAGCTTCTGGTAGGGGCGAAGCGCCCAGCCGTCCTCGTTCAGCAGGATTGGGTGCGGCGTGCCGTCCACGTACCCGGCCAGGTCTTCCGCCGGCCAGCCGAGCTTGAGCAGGAGCTGTTTGAGCTGGCCGCGCATCGCGGACTGCACCACCACCGTTTCGCCGTCGATCCGCGGACCCAGCAGGGGCTGGATCTTTTTGGCGTGCAGCACTTCCTCGAGGACAGGATAGTCATTGGTGCGCAGCACTAGTCCGTGCTGCGGGTCCTTCTCCAGCCGCAGCCGCCCGTACCGGGACATCGTTTCCTCGATGTCCACCAGCAGGGTGTGCGGGACAGGGAAGCGGGAATAGGTGAGCAGCGTGTTCAGCACCTGCTCGGCGTCCAGCCCGGCGGCCCGGGCGTTCCAGAGCCCCAGCGGGGTAAGCCGGTAGCTGTGGATGTGTTCGGGGGCCCGCTCAAGCTCCGCGAACGCTGCGATGGCGTGCCTGGCCTCGACGGCCTGGGGGTGGTCCACTTCCAGCAGGATGGTCTTGTCGCTCTGGACGATCAAAGGTCCGTCAACCATGTGCTGGGCTGCCCTCCACTATTTCCACATCCATTATCCGATGTATCGACACTACGCGTTCCACGTCCCGGCGCGGATCAAAGACCCGTACCCGGCCGTCTCCTACGGATAGAGGAACGAAGATCTCCTGGCGTTCATTCCCCTGGCTGTCCACGACGCCCATCCGCACGGAGCTTTTGGTCCGGATGGCCTTGCGCAGGGTTTCCAGGCTGACCAGGGGAACGGCCTCATCTCCCTTTGCCGCCACGACGGGCCCGCGGCCGCGCAGGGCAGCCAGCTGGGCGTCGAGGTCGTCCTCCGTCAGTTCCCACTGGTTCATACGGGTGGCGGAGGACGACGGCGCCGGAACCGGGGGGCGGGCGTGGGAACCCGAGGCTTCCCGTGCGCGTCCCTCCATGACCGGCGCGTAACCCAGGCCCCGGATCGCCAAGGCGAGCTCCTGTGGTGTGGCGGCCGAGGCGATTACGGTCGGCGCAATCCGGCTCAGCCCCAGGACGGCGGCGCGCGGATCGGCCATCAGGGCGTTCAGCCCGGTCTCGTCGTCGCTGCGCAGGTAGGACCAGGCCGCGCCGATGCGCAGCTTGCCGTGCCGGGCAGCGGTATCTTCCACCAGGTAGCGCAGCGGCTGCGGAACTTCGGTGGCGGAATAGTGGGCCAGGAATTCAAGGATCGACGCCGCGTCCAGGTCCGAGTCCAGGGCACGGCGGATGGAATTGGAGGAAAAACGGTAGATGGTAGCTGGACCCTGTCCCTCGGCGTCGGCTACCAGCGCGAGTTGCCGGGCCACCTTCGGATCCAGGTAGCCGGGGGCCACCGCTGTCAGGTCTGCCTGCAGCAGGAAGGAGCTCAACGGCTCCGGCAGCACCTCCCGCAGCCGGTCCGCGGCCCGGTCCAGGTCACCTGCGGCGACGGCGTGCCCCAGCTCGGTGAGGGCGCCGGAACCGACGAGTCCCAGCTGGGCGGCCTCCTTCAGGATTCCCGGAACGAGTCGGGCGAAACGCCGCTGGAGCCTGGGCTGGTACCAGGTCAGTGCGCTGATGAGGTCTTCGGCGTCGTAAGCGCCGGAGTGCCCTTCCTCCACGGATTCTGCTCCGACCAGGGACGCGAACATCTCCAGCATGCGGTGCCGCACCAGCGGGGCATCGGGCCGGGAAAGCTCGCCGGCCAGCGCATTGACCGATCCTCCGCCCGGCAGCGGTGCGCCGACCAGCGACGGCGCCCGGTCGGCTTCCAGCCAGGCCTCAACCAGGTGCCGCCACTGCATTTCCCGGTCCAGGGTGTGCCAGTCGCTTTCCGCGGTACCCCAGCGTGAGGTGGCAGCATCGAGGACAAGCAGTCCGGAGAGAGCGGAGAGTTCAAGGAGCCAGGCAGTGGCCGGTCCGTCCAGGCGCAGAGCTTCGGAAACCCGCCGGACTTCGCGGACACCGACGCCGCCGGAGCGCAGGGTTCCGATGGGTGCTTCAGCGGCCACGGCCAGCAGCTCGGTCACCAGGCGCAGTGTTTCCGCCACGGCGCCGTACGCTGCGTTGTCCCGCAGGGCATGCGGGACGGGGCGGGCCTTTGGCGGAACCGGGTCCAGCTGGAAATCGGAGACGATTACGTGGCCCCGGGAAGCCTGGCCCACTGGACGCGGCAGCTCAACGTGAAGGGCATCCAGGGGCACCAGCAGGCCGTGGGCAACAAGCCACTCAACGGGGGTAGGGGCGGGGTTGTCCAGCACGGCGCGGCTGATGGCGGCCTTGCGCGGAATGGTACCCACCGGAGAGTACTTGAACCGCCGGAGCAGGTCATGGGTCTGCGGGGGTGCGTCGGCCAGCAGGGCTTCCCAACCGGCGGGGTCGGAGACCAGATGGTGCAGCGAATGCGCTGCGGTTGAAGGCGTGTCGGCTTTCTCGATGGGCAGCCCGCGCTGCCGCAGTCCCTCCACGATTGAGACCAGGCGCTGCCCGAATTCCGGCTGCTGGGCGGCAAGGGTTGAATAAGGGCGGCCCAGACCGGCGGGATAGGCGCCCAGCGCTTCGCCCAGTACGGAGACCGGCAGGTAGAACTTGCGTCCGGCGTCCGCCTTGGGGGCACCCGGATGCGGGGTTGCGCGGCGCAGCAGGGCAAGGCTGTGCAGGTAGCTCAGGATCGCATCCAGCGCCTTGATGGTGGAGCCGGAGATCGAGGCCTTCAGCCAGGAGGCCGTGGTGCTCAGATGCGAGTCTTCGTTTGTGGTCAGGTCCAGCGCTTCCAGGACCTGCAGCTGGGGTGCGGTGAGTTTTTCAAGGGCGCGCTGTACGCTGATGCGCGTCGAGGCCCGGGCGGCAAGTGCCTGGAAATCAGGAACCGGAGGCAGGGCCAGGTCCGGCCGGGCGAGAAGAAGTTCGCGCAGTTGTTCGTCACTGCGCGCTGCAAGGTCTTCGGCCAAGGCTCGGATCGCGGACATCGTCCAATACGTTACCCGAGTGGGACCGAAAACAAACGGGTCAGCCCCGGCGCCGCCGCACGATTGAGTCAATTACCAGCCCGGCCATCATCAGGAACGCCAGGGGCAGGGCATAGAACGCGCCGGCAGCAAATCCGGGCCAGATGGCCTCGCCCCGAAGTGCTTCAAGGAGCAGGGCAGCGAGGCTGCCGGCACCGGCCACGGCCAGCAGTCCTGCCAGCGCCGTTATCAGCATCCGCAGCGGTGACCGCTTTGATTTTTGAGAGCCGTCAGCGCGGCTGTTTGAGGGGGTCGGACCCAGATGCTCCATGGTCTTTAACGCTAACAGCTAAAAATCCGCACACCCAAAGCGGGGCGGCCCAAGGATTAGGGGGCTCGGGATATTCTAAAGGGAAGACTCTTCCCCGTAGTATCTCAACAGGCATCCGCCGCCGGCCCGCTAGAAGACCGGAAGACGGATACGCGCGGACGTACCACCCCATTCATCATGCGGTCGAAAGTCCGCACCCAATAGCTAAGAACGAGGTAAGCGAAGTGCCCATCGGCAAGGTCAAGTGGTTCGACACTGGCAAGGGATTCGGATTCCTGGCCACTGACGACGGCCAGGAAGTCTTCCTGCATGCTTCTGCGCTTCCCGCTGGTGTGAGCGAGGTGAAGCCCGGAACCCGGATGGAGTTCGGTGTGGCCGACGGACGCCGCGGCCCCCAGGCGCTCTCTGCCCGGATTCTCGAGGCTCCGCCGTCGGTGGCCAAAGCCACGCGGAAGCCCGCTGATGACATGGCGGTGATTACCGAAGACCTTATTAAACTGTTGGATGGAATCTCCAACGGACTGCGCCGGGGCCGGTACCCCGAAAAGAAGCACGCCACCAAGGTGGCTGCCGTGCTGCGGGCCGTTGCCGACGACCTTGACGCATAGGGGCAGAACCACCGAGTGAAAACTACCGACGCGACCGTTACCGAACCGACTAAGCCTGCTGCTGCCCGCAAGCCGCCGCGCAAGCCGTCCAAGCCGGACGCGGTGCTCGCCGCTGCCGTCGAAAGCGCCCGGGCGGGACTGCTGGAAGTCGCGCCGGAAGAGCAGGTAGGGGAGTGGCTCAGTGCTGTTCCCGAAGCAGACCGGCTGGTCACCCACCGGTTCCGCGCCAACCGCCCCGGCTACCGGGGCTGGGAGTGGTACGCCACTGTGGCACGGGTTCCGCGCGGCAAGGTGGCCACGGTCTGCGAAGTGGGCCTGCTGCCCTCAGCTGACGCCATCCTGGCCCCCGAGTGGGTGCCGTGGTCCGAGAGGGTGCGTCCCGAGGACGTGGCTGCCCAGGAAACCGAGTCCAAGGACGAGGCCGGGAATCCGGACGCCGGCACAGCAGAGGCAGCTCAGACGGAAGAAGACGCCGCGGCACCTGCGGCCATGGAGGACGAATAATCGGTGAGTGCACGGAATTCGGTTCACTGTCCCGGAAGGGAGAAGTGAACCTAAATGTTCCGTTCGCTTCGAATTTTCAACTACCGCATCTGGTTCCTGGGAGCCCTGGTTTCCAACATCGGAACCTGGATGCAGCGCACCGCCCAGGACTGGCTGGTCTATGACATCCTGACCAACCAGGACGCAGCAGCCATGGGCATCGTCATGGCGCTGCAGCTGGGCCCGCAGCTCCTCCTCGCACCTTGGGCAGGCCTGATCGCGGACACTTATGACCGGCGCAGGGTCCTGCTCGCGACCCAGGTTTCAATGGCCGCCCTCGGCGCCGGACTGGGACTGCTGGTGCTTTCAGGCCACGCGGAGCTGTGGCATGTCTACGCCTTCGCGCTGGCGCTGGGCGTGGTCTCCGCCGTCGACGCCCCCGCCCGCCAGAGCTTTGTCTCCGAGGTGGTCAGCGAAGAGAACCTGCCGAACGCCGTCGCGCTTAACAGTGCATCCTTCAACGGCGCGCGCATGATCGGCCCGGCGGCTGCCGGACTGCTGACCGTGGCGGTGGGACCCGGCTGGGTTTTCCTCATTAATACGGTCACGTTCGCGGCCATGGTCCTGGCACTGCTGAAGATGCGTTCCTCCGAGCTGCGGGTGCTGCCCAAGGCCCCGCCCGGCAAGGGACGGATCCGCGCCGGGCTGAAGTACGTGCGCTACCGCCCGGACCTGATCATGGTCCTGGTCGCGATCTTTATCGTGGGAACCTTCGGACTGAATTTCGCCGTGTACATCGCCGCGATGGCCCGGACTGAGTTCGGGCAGGACGCCGGGATCTTCGGGCTGCTGAACTCCATCATGGCCATTGGCTCCGTTGCCGGAGCACTGCTCTCCGCGCGCCGTGAACGTCCGCGCCTGCGGTTCATTTTCGGGGCCGCCGGGGCCTTCGGCATCGCCTGCACGGTGGCCGCACTCTCGCCGAGCCTGTGGATCTTTGCCCTCTCCCTGATTCCGGTGGGGCTGTTCGCCCTGACCCTGATGACCAGTGCCAACGCCTACGTCCAGACCACCACGACGCCGGTTATGCGCGGCCGGGTCATGGCGCTGTACTTCGCGATCTTCCTGGGCGGCACCCCGCTGGGTGCGCCGATCGTCGGATGGGTTTCAAATGCCTTCGGTCCGCGCTGGAGCCTCGGCGTCGCCGCCGCTTCCGGGCTGGTCACTGCCGTGATTGGCCTGGTCTGGGCCTGGCGTTCGCACCACCTGCGGCTGCATTATGACCGTTCAGTCCGGCGCCGCCTTTACCTGACCAGCGATGCGACGGAGAAGCGCTTAAACGAAGAGGACCCCAGGCCGCAGTAGCGGCGCCGGGGTCCTCCTCGAACCGGGCAGGTGCCCGGGAACAACAGATCTGGCGGTTAGGAGTGCTCGATCACGTAGTCGATGCACTGCAGCAGCGCACTGACGTCGTCAGGTTCAATGGCCACGAAGGTAGCGATACGCAGCTGGTTGCGGCCGAGCTTGCGGTACGGCTCCACGTCAACCACGCCGTTGGCGCGCAGCGTCTTGGCAATGGCTGCAGCATCAATCGAAGCATCGAAGTCGATTGTGGCGATGACGTTGGAACGGTCCTCGGTGCGGGCGACGAACGGGGAAGCGACGCCGGACTTCTCCGCCCAGGAGTAAATGCGGCCGGCGGAGTCGGCAGTGCGGGCCGCGGCGAAGTCCAGTCCGCCGTTGGAGTTCAGCCACTGGATCTGTGCATCCAGGGTCACCAGCGTGGAGAGCGACGGCGTGTTGTAGGTCTGGTTCAGCCGGGAGTTATCCACTGCGGTCTGCAGGTTCAGGAAGTCCGGGATCCAACGGTCCGAGGCATTGATCCGGGCCGCACGCTCAAGGGCGGCGGGGGAGAACATACCCAGCCACAGCCCGCCGTCGGAAGCAAAGTTCTTCTGCGGGGCGAAGTAGTAGACATCGGACTGAGCCAGGTCGACGTCCAGGCCGCCAGCGGCGGAAGTGGCATCGATCAGCACAAGGGAGTCCGCATCGGCGCCGGCAACCCGGCGAACCGGAGCGGCGACGCCCGTGGAGGTTTCGTTCTGCGGCCAGGCGTAGACGTCAACGCCTTCCTCGGCTGCTGCTTCGGGGCGGGTGCCGGGTTCAGCCTTGATGATGCTGGAAGCTGCAAGGAAGGGGGCTTTGTTGGTGGCGGCAGCGAACTTGGAGCCGAATTCTCCGAAGGAAAGGTGCTGGGCCTTGTTTTCCACCAGTCCGAAGGAGGCGATGTCCCAGAAAGCGGTGGAACCGCCGACGCCGAGGACAACCTCGTAGCCCTCGGGAGCCCGGAACAGGGCGGAGAGTCCCTCACGGACGCTTCCCACGAGGTTCCTCACCGGTGCCTGCCGGTGGGAGGTGCCAAGCAGTTTGGCACCGGCACTGGACAGGGCCTGGATCTGCTCGGGCCGGACCTTGGAAGGGCCGGCGCCAAAACGTCCGTCCTTGGGAAGAAGATCTGCGGGAATCGTAACGGCGGGTTCGCCCATTTTCTGTTTGCTCCAAGCGGGTTGGCAGGGTGCTTCAACGTACTCTTCTATTCAACACCCGGCGCCCTTACCGGTCCTATTTGTGACCGGGCTGGCGCATCGGGCCTGCCGGCGCAGATAATTCTCCCCGGTTTGGGCCGATGGGCTAACGTGGGAACGGAACCGGCGGCGCGTTCTGTGCCGCTGCGGGTATTCACTTCCGCACGATTGCTAGGAGCGGTACGGTCATGACGGACCTCATCGACACAACTGAGATGTATCTTCGAACCATCCTTGAGCTCGAAGAAGAGAACATCGTGGCCCTGCGGGCGCGCATTGCCGAGCGCCTGCGCCATTCCGGCCCAACCGTCTCCCAGACCATCGGGCGGATGGAACGTGACGGCCTGGTAGTCGTTTCCGGGAACCGCCAGCTGGAACTGACCGAGCTTGGACGGCGACGCGCCACCGAGGTAATGCGTAAGCACCGGCTGGCCGAGAGGCTGCTCGCCGACGTGATCGGACTCGACTGGGCGTACGTCCATGACGAGGCCTGCCGCTGGGAACACGTGATGAGCGAACGCGTCGAGCGCCGGCTGTATGACCTGCTGGGCAAGCCCACCGAATCCCCGTACGGAAACCCGATTCCCGGGTTGGAAGCCCTTGGCGGCGAAGCGGCCGTACCGCCGGCTGTTGCCTACCGGGACCTGCTGTCCGCCGTCGAGCTGGTCAGCTCGACGCAGCCGATGGTGCTGGAGCGTCTGGCCGAGCCGATCCAGGTGGACCCGGAGCTTCTGACCCAGCTGGATGAGGCCGGTCTGCGTCCGGGAGCGAGCATTACGGCTGAGGTCGTGGGTGGCTACATTTCCGTGCGCGTGCCGGGAATTGAAGGCGCCCTGGAACTGCCCGCAGAGGTGGCTTCCCACGTATTTGTCTCCGCGCCCGCTTCGTGACCTTCAGCTCCGGCAGGTAACGGAATGGTATCTTTTGGTCTTTTGCCCCTATAGTGGCATCTGACTACAGCAACAACACCGCTAACCGGTCCAACAGCCGAACCCTGCCACTGGACCGCAGGTGCAACCGTTCGCAGGCAGGGGCGGAGGACCCACCAACCGGCAGCAGCAATGCCTTGGGGTGAAGCCTTCGAGCAAGCGCAGGACCATCCGTTTACCTGGATTGTCCCGGGCATCGGGGGCCGAGTTTCTCTACTCGAATCCGACAGCTAACTTCGCAGGCTTTTAAAGAGAGGGAAACACTTGTCGAAGCATGCTGCTTCGGGCAGGCGCAGGGCCGAATTGCCGGCCGCTGAACTGCGTCCACGCACCGCCAGCCGGCCAGCCGGCCGGCGCCGCGCCGAACCTGTCCACCGTCCACTGGGCGGCACGGCCCAAAAATTCGCCATCACGGCTGCCGCGTCAGGGTTGGTCCTGACCGTCGCAATGCCGACGACGGCGGCGGCTACGGACCCGGCCATGGCGCCGGAACCGGCAGCCGCACCGGCCCCGGTCTCCGCGGATCCCAATGTGGTCCTGGATTTTGACCGCGCCGCGCTTACCTCCAAGTTCGACCCCGATGCCAAGCTCCGCGGACTAAGCGTCGCAGGAACCGACGTGACCCCGGCTGCGGCCAAGGGCACTCTGGCGACCCCGCTGAAGTCCGAACTTATCCAGACCTCATCCTTCGGCTACCGGGTCAGCCCCATCACGGGCACGGCGGGGGAACTCCACACCGGCCAGGACTACGCTGCTGCCTGCGGCACCGAGGTAACGGCTGCGGCAGCCGGAACGGTCAAGTCTGCCGGCTGGCACGAGTACGGCGGCGGGAACCGTGTGGTGGTCGATCACGGCAACGGCGTGGAGACCACCTATAACCACCTGTCAGCGATCAGCGTGTCCGTCGGGGACACCGTGGAGCGTGGACACCTGGTTGGCGCCAGCGGGACCACGGGGGCCTCCACCGGCTGCCATCTGCACTTCGAGGTACTCGTAAACGGCAATCCTGTCGATCCCCTCGGCTGGTTGTGACCCCGGCAATACCCTTTCGTGACCTGAGCGTGACATTTCCTTGATGTTGTTATATTCTCGTCACCGTGCCTGATTCGCCAAAGATCAGGCACTCTCGAACAGCTCGCCGAGCTCTGCCACTGTCCGAGATCCGTTCGCAAAATCGCATGGCAGAGGCGGGGGAACCAATTTCGGGTTTCGCAAGAAGCCCTAGGGGTTAAGTTGCCGGACTTAGCAGTCCAGCAACCGGGTGACTCCCATCCGAATCCGACAGCTCACCTCGCAGGCGTTGGGAGAGGCAAATACTGTGTCATCAGTCAATTCCGGCCGCCGTCGTGCCGCCACCGCGCCGGTAAGCCCGCTTACCGCGCTGTCCAAAGCCGTTACCGCCAACGCAGGATCCGTCGGCCGCCAGGCTGCCGTGGTTGTCGCTGCTTCCGGCCTCGTCCTGGCCGCAGGCATGCCGGCCCAGGCAGCTCCGGTTTCAACCGACCGCCAGGCCCTTGAAGCCACCCCCCTCAACGTTGTGACCTCCAACGGAACCGTTACGGTCTCCGAGCAGGCACCTTTCGAACTTCCGGTCCAGCCGCTGGCCGGCTCGCTCTCCGGCGCTGAGACCCGCGCACAGATTGCAGCTGCTGAGCAGGCCGCGGCTGAAGAAGCCGCAGCTGCTGCTGCCGCTGCACAGCAGGAAGCCGTCGCCGCGCAGCAGGCTGCCGCTCCGGTTCAGGCCGCACCGGCCGCCGGCAACGTCAGCACCGCTTCCTCCACCCCCGCTCCCGCTGAGGCAAGCGCCAGCGGCGTCGCAGCCGGCCTGGTGGCCTCCGCCTACGCCCAGATCGGCGTGGCGCAGGACTGCACCGCCATGGTTGAGAATGCACTGCGCTCGGTCGGCAAGTCCGTGGGCGACCTGGCTCCCGGCCAGTTCTTCGCCTTCGGTGCTGTTGTTGGCAGCCCGCAGCCCGGCGACCTCGTCATCACCGGCGGCCACGTTGCGATCTACGTCGGCAACGGCCAGGTCATCAGCGGTGGCCTCAACGGCATGAACACCGGCCTGCACTCCCTGTCTGATCTTCCCGGCGCAAGCTTCGTCCGCGTCAGCTGACGCCCAGTTGCCAGAAACAACGGAGAAAACCCCCAATGACCACGTCAACTGAGCGTGCGCGCCACCGTGCGCCCGTACAGCGCAACAACTCCCTGTCCGCTCTTGCAGACGCTGTCAGCAGCGCCGGCAGCGTAGGACGCCAGGCTGCAGTTATTGCCGCCGCTTCCGGTCTGGTACTGAGCACGGGCGTAGCTGCTACCGCAGCCGGTCCGGAGACCTCACGCGATGTGCAGACCAGCAAGCTGGACCTGTCCTCCATTCCGCTTCAGGTCCCGGCGGACGCAATCGGTCCGGACCTGACGCTGACCCCGGTTCCGGGCGTGATTGTTGCTCCCGAGGTCGCAGAGGCCGCTGAGGTCACAGTCCAGTCCCAGGAAGTTACCGCTGGCCAGGAAACGGCTACGGCTCCCGCAGCCGCACCGGCAACGGCGCAGACGGCAGCTGCTCCGGCAGCACCGGCTCCGGCCGCCTCCGGTACGGCAGCGACGATCGCTGCTGCTGCCTACGCGCAGCTTGGTGTCATGCAGGACTGCACCATGCTGGTTACCAACGCGCTGGCAGCTGCCGGCATCAACTTCCACGACTGGCCCGCCGGTTACCTTTCCCTGGGCCGCACGGTGAGCGCAGCCGAGGCTGTCCCCGGCGACCTGATCTACTACGCCGACGGCGGCATGGGCCTGGCCCACATTGCTGTCTACGTAGGCAACGGCCAGGCCGTGCACGGCGGGTTCTTTGGGAACCAGACCGTGGTTGCTGCCGCGGAGCTTGGTTCCGGCGGCGTGTACATCCGCGTCGGAGGCTAAGCGCCTTAGTTTGACGCAACCTTAGTTTTGACACAGTGAAGGGTCCTGCCGGAAACGGCAGGACCCATCTGCCTTTCCGGCGCACCCACCCGCCCCGCCGGGTTGCCAGCCGTACCAGCCGCCGGCCCTGGTTCGCGCGAACCCGGGCCGGTTTAATAGCGGGATCGCGTTCCGCGGCTTACCCTTGCAGTGAACATTCGAAGTACCGCACTGCCGGTGGACGTTGTCTCTTCCCCGGTGGCGGGCAGGCGAAGAGGAACGTGCATGCGAACCCTGGTTCTGAACGCGGGCTATGAACCGCTGGCAGTGGTCACCTTCCGGCGCGCGCTGGTCCTTGTCCTAACGGGCAAAGCCAGTGTGCTGGCGGAGAGCGGTGACCCGATTGTAGGTCCGGGGGATGTCTTCGCCCGTCCATCAGTGATCCTGCTGAACCGGTACGTGAATATTCCGTACCGTGATTCAGCCGTGGCCACCCGGCGCGGAGTCCTGCGGCGGGACGGACACAGCTGCGCGTACTGCGGTAAGCCGGCGTCGACCGTGGACCATGTAGTGCCAAAATCTCGCGGGGGGCAGGACAGCTGGGAGAACCTCGTGGCATGCTGCCTGCGCTGTAACAACAAGAAGGGCGACAGGACATTGAATCAGCTGGGCTGGAAGCTGCTGTTCACCCCGCAGGCGCCGCGGGGCACCCGCTGGCAGATCCGCGAACTGGAACAGCCGGCGGCGCAGTGGAGCCAGTTCCTGGGAGACACCGCAGCATGAGTTCTGGCGCAATGCCGGCGTTTGACGCCGTTATTCTTGCGGGCGGACGTTCCTCCCGGCTCGGAGGGGAACCGAAAGCCAGCCTTGTCATCGGGGAAGAACCGCTCCTGGTTCGCGCCCTCCGTGCGTCGCAGGGAGCTGCCCGCACGGCCGTAGCGGGGCCTTCGTCCCTCCGCGGACTGCTCGCAGGAACGGACTTTTCCGGTCTCATTGTGCGTGAGGACCCGCCGTTCTCCGGTCCTGCTGCCGCTGTGGGAACTGCGCTCACCGCCCTCGGGGAACTCGCCGCGGGCGCAGGAGACAGCCGCAGCCCCTGGACCCTGGTGCTGGCCTGTGACATGCCGCAGGCAGACCAGGCGGTTCCTGCGCTGCTGGCAGCCGCACGAGAGGATCCAAGCAGGTCCGTGCTGGCCGTGGACCCGGGCGGCAAGACGCAGCCGCTGGCGGCCCTGTACCGCACGGAGGATCTGGCTGCAGCCGCGGAGGCACACGCTGGAGGACTCGCCAATGTTTCAATGTTCAGCATGCTTGCTAGGGTGCAGTGGAGAGAGACTGCCGTCCCGGAGGGAAGCACAGCGGACGTGGACACTTGGGCCGATGCCGGGAAATGGGGCATTCAGGCCGGGCCACGTGCCGCCCTTCAACCACCCGGAACCGCAGCTCCAGCCAAGGACTAAGGAGCCAAGATGGGAACCCAGCAGCAGGAACTCGAGGACTGGACGCAGCGGTTGCTGCAGGCCTTCGAGCTAGACGGAACGCAGGTGGACATCAACGCGGTGCTGGACCTGGCCGCAGCAGCCGCCCACAACGTGGTGCGCCCGGCCGCGCCCCTAACCACCTTCGTGGCAGGTCTTGCTGCAGGACTCGCTGCCGGGTCCGGCCAGGCGGACGAAGCGGTTGCCATGCGGGCCGCTATCCGGGCGGCCCAGCGCGAATGCGATGCGGAAGCAGACCGGAAGGAGCCCAAGTGAACGGAACGCTGCCTGTGATCCTGCCCCTGCAGCCCAACACATCATGGAAAGACGCGCGGAGAGCCGCCTACGCTGCGGCCCGTCCGCTGCCGTTTGAAACGGTCCCACTGGCAGAGGCGCTCGGGCACACCCTGGCGTCCGACGCCGTCGCGCTGCAGCCCGTGCCGCATTACGCTTCCTCCGCGATGGACGGGTGGGCTGTAGCCGGGCCCGAGCCATGGACCATAGTGGTGCCCGAGCCCGATCCGGAGCCCTGGCAAATCCACAAGGAATCCGGCCGCCGTCCGCTGCAGGCCGGTGAGGCCGTTTCCATCCTGACCGGAGGCCTGGTTCCGGCCGGAGCTGAAGCGGTCCTCCGGACAGAGAACGGAGTGCTGGACCCCGGCGAACCTGCGACGCTGCGCCGGGCGTCCACGGCACGCGAAGACGAACCGCGGCTGGGGGAACACATCCGCCCGGCGGGTGAAGAAGCCGCAGCCGGTGAAACAACGATCGCCGGCGGCACGGTCCTGAACCCCGCGCATATTGCCCTCGCAGCGGTGTGCGGGCATGACACGCTGCCGGTCCTTCGGGCACCGCGCGTCTCGCTGCTCTTCACCGGCGACGAAGTCATTGAATCCGGGCTGCCGGACTCCGGCCAGGTGCGGGACACCTTCGGACCGCAGCTGCCGCAGCTGGTGGAGATGCTCGGCGGCCGGGTGGACGCTGTCCGCCGTCTGCCGGACCGGCTGGACGACGTCATAGCGGCCCTCAGCACCGATGCGGTCGATGAAACGTCGCTGGCCATGTCTTCAGGGGACGTCCTGGTGACCACCGGCGGCACGGGGATTTCGGATGCAGACCACCTGCGCCGGGCACTGGAAGCCGTGGACGCGGAACTGGTAATTGATGGCATTGCCATGCGGCCGGGCCATCCCACGCTGCTGGCCCGGCTGCAGGACGGACGGTTTGTCGTCGCGCTTCCGGGCAACCCGCTGGCAGCCATGATGGCTGTCTTCACCGTGCTCCAGCCTTTGCTGGAGGGACTGCGGGGCGCCGCGTCCGCCCGGGAGTTCCACGTGCTGGCCGGCGTTGACGTCGCGCCGCTGCCCGGGCGCACCCGCCTGGTTCCATGCCGGATCCAGGACGGGCGCGCCCTTCCCTCTCAGTACTTCCGTTCGGGAATGCTCCGAGGACTGGCCGAAGCCGACGCCATTATGGTGCTGCCGGAAGAAGGCTGCGCCGCGGACCAGCCGGTCAGTGCGCTGCCTTTGCCATGGCCCGTGAAGCAGCCTCCAGCCGGATAATCACCGATTTGGAGGTTGGGGTGCCGCTGACTTCGGCAACGGAGTCCAGCGGCACCAACACGTTCGCCTCCGGGTAGTACGCCGCGGCACACCCCACCGGCGTGTTGTAGGCAACCGCCCGGAAGGACTCGGCACGCCGTTCGACGCCGTCCTCATACTCAGAGACCATGTCCACCATGTCTCCGTCCTTGAATCCGGCCGCGGCCAGGTCTGCCTCGTTCACGAACACCACCCGCCGGCCGCCGTAGATCCCGCGGTAGCGGTCATCCTTGGCGTAGATGGTGGTGTTGTACTGGTCATGGGCCCGCAGGGTCTGCAGGATCAGCCGCCCCTCGGGGACCTTCGGGTACTCCAGCTCATTGGCAGTGAACCGTGCCTTGCCGGTTGCGGTTGCGAACTTGCGGCCGTCCCGGGGGCCATTGGGCAGCACAAAACCGCCGCCGCCGTGCTTGATCTTGGCCTCGAACCCCTCAAATCCGGGAATGACGTTTTCGATGTGCCGGCGGATCAGGGAGTAGTCGGCCCGCGCGCCGATCCAGTCCAGCTTCGGTGCGTTCTCGTGGAAGGGCGCGTGGGAACCGTTGAACAGCCGCTCGGAAAGCTCGCACACAATCGCCACCTCCGACCGGACTTCCGGACCGGGCGGGTCCAGCCTGCCCTGCGAGGCGTGCACCGCGCTCATCGAGTCTTCGACCGTGACCCGCTGATCGCCGCCGGCCTGGGTGTCCCGGTCCGTGCGGCCCAAGGCGGGCAGGATCAGCGCCCGGCGGCCATGCACCAGGTGGGACTTGTTCAGCTTGGTGGATACCTGGACGGTGAGCGCCGTGTTGCGCAGTGCGTCCTCGGTGACCGCGGAGTCCGGAGTGGCCCGGATGAAGTTGCCGCCCATGGCCATGAACACCCGGACCTTGGAATCGCGCATGGCACGGATCGCGTTGACGGTGTCGAAGCCGTGGCGCCGGGGCGAAGCGAAATCGAACTCGGCATCGAGCCGGTCGTGGAAGGCTTCCGGCATCCGCTCGAAGATACCCATGGTGCGGTCACCCTGGACGTTGGAGTGCCCGCGTACGGGGCACACACCGGCTCCCGGCCGGCCGACGTTGCCCTGCAGCAGCAGGACGTTGACGATATCGCGCAGCATCGCCACCGAGTGCTTGTGCTGCGTCAGGCCCATGGCCCAGCACACCACCGTGGACTTGGAAGCGATCATCCGGGCGCCGGTGGCTTCGATCTGCGCGCGGGTCAGGCCGCTGGCAAGGCAGATCTCATCCCAGGACGTCTTCCGAATCTCAGCCAGGTAGGCGTCGAGGCCGTCAGTGTAGGAATCGATGAAGATGTGGTCGAAGACGTTCCCGTGTTCTTCTTCCTGCTCCAGCAGGAATTTGCCCAGACCCTGGAACAGGGCCTGGTCCCCGCCCAGGCGGATCTGCAGGAAGTCATCGGCCAGCTGGGTTCCGCCGCCGAGCTTGGTGCCCAGGATGCCTGACGCCGTCTGCGGGTTGTCGAAGCGCAGCAGGCCAGCTTCCGGCAGCGGATTCACGGCCACGATGGTGGCGCCGTTCTTCTTCGCCCGTTCCAGCGCCGTCAGCATGCGCGGATGGTTGGTGCCGGGATTCTGCCCGGCCACGATGATCAGGTCCGAGGCCTGCACATCATCCAGGCTGACGGTGCCCTTGCCGACGCCGAGGGTTTCCGTCAGGGCCGATCCGGAGGACTCATGGCACATGTTGGAACAGTCCGGCAGGTTGTTGGTGCCCAGCCCGCGGACCATCAGCTGGTAGAGAAAGGCTGCCTCGTTGGAGGTCCGGCCCGAGGTGTAGAAGACGGCCTGGTCCGGGCTGTCCATGGCGGCGAGCTCCTCGACAATGATGCTGTACGCGGCGTCCCAGCTGATCGGCCGATAGTGCGTGTCGCCGGCTTCCAGGACCATGGGGTGGGTCAGCCGGCCCTGCTGTCCCAGCCAGTAATCGTCCTTCTCCAGCATGTCCGCAATCGAGTGCTCGGCAAAGAACTCCGGCGGAACCTTCCGCTTGGTAGCCTCCTCCGCCACGGCCTTCGCCCCGTTTTCACAGAACTCCGCGGCGTGCCGCTTGTCCCCTTCAGGCCAGGCACAGCCGGGACAGTCGAAGCCCTTCTTCTGGTTCACGTTCAGCAGCGTCTTGGCGCTGCGCAGCGCGCCCATCTGGTCGAAGGATATGCGCAGCGAATTGATCACTGCCGGAAGACCCACGGCATGGGTCTTGGGGTCACCAACCCTCAGCTCTGATTCGTCGATTCCATCTTTTGGAGCCTTGCTTGGCACAGCCACCACGTCCTTGTGTAGGAAATCACCTAGTCTGAAGTGAGGCCAGTCTAAGACTTATTGAGGAGCGATGGGATGGGACGGGTTTCACGGCGTGCCCGCATTACGAGGTTCCGCACCGACGGGTCGGTGAGCCGGCGCGATGACGTGCTGGCCGGAGAGGAGCCCCTGGAGATCCGTTTCCAGGGCCGTTCCTTCACTGTGACCATGCGGACTCCCGGCGACGACTTCGACTTGGTGGCCGGCTTCCTGGTCTCAGAGGGCGTTATCTGGGAGGCCGGCCAGCTGATCTCCATGCGCTACTGCGCAGGGGTAGATGAGGAAGGCCAGCAGACTTTCAACGTGGTGGATGTGCAGCTGCGCCCAGGCACAGCTTTGCCGGACACGGGCATGGAACGGCACGTCTACACCTCCTCCTCCTGCGGAATCTGCGGCACGGCTTCCATTGAGGCGGTGCGGAAGTCCTCCCACTTCGACGTGGCGGAGGACAGCGTGCGCGTGCCGCTGGACGTCCTCGCGGCCCTGCCGGAGCGGCTGCGGGAAAGCCAGGCCCTGTTCGAAAAGACCGGCGGGGTCCACGCTGCCGGACTGTTTACTGCCGACGGGGAGCTGCTCTGCCTGCGCGAAGACGTGGGCCGGCACAACGCCGTGGACAAGGTGGTGGGCTGGGCGCTGCGCGCCGGCATGCTGCCGCTGCGGGGGACGGTGCTGCAGGTATCCGGACGGGCATCTTTTGAACTTGTTCAAAAGGCTCAGCTGGCTGGAATCCCGGTACTGGCCGCGGTCTCCGCGCCGTCGTCACTGTCCGTGGAACTGGCGCGCGACGCGGGGATGACGCTGGTTGGCTTTAGCCGCGGCAACTCGCTGAACTGCTATTGCTTCCCGGAGCGGATCCAGGCGTCGGTTTCCGTCGGCGCCGCAGCGGAAAGCTAAGCCGCGGCGGAAGGCTAGGTTGCCGGCAGCATAACCTCGGCGCAGGTTCCCTGGCCCATCTCGGAGCTGATCGAGAGCTTGCCGCCGTGCTTATTGACGATGTCCTGGACGATGGAAAGCCCCAGCCCGGTCCCCGGGATGGCTGCGGCGGTGGCATTGGAGGCCCGGAAGAAGCGGCTGAAGAGCTTGGGCATGTCCTCGGGAGGAATGCCGATGCCCGTGTCCCGCACGCACACCCGGATCATGGGCGCGGCGCCGTCTGCGGGATCTGCCAGCGAAGCCTCCACCCGGACTGTGCCGTGCGGCGGGGTGAATTTGACGGCGTTGGAGATGAGGTTGGAGAACACCCGCTCCAGCTGTTCGCGGTCTCCGTCCAGCCGCAGGTCCAGCCGCAGCTCGGGATCGGTTTCGTCCAAGGTCAGGGCAACGTTCCGACTGGTAGCCGCAGGGGTAAGTGATGCGATGACCTGCTCCAGCAGATCCCGCAGGACCAGTTCCTCAACATCGAGCCGGGTCTCCTCGGCGTCAGCGCGGGAAATGGTCAGCAGGTCACCAATCAGGTGGTTAAGCCGGTTGGCATTGCGTCCCACGATTTCCAGCATCTGCGCAATCTCGGGGGAGACTCCGGTTCCCGCGCTGTCCAGGATCAGGTCCAGGTAACCGGTGATGGAAGTCAGCGGCGTACGAAGCTCGTGGTTGATGGTGGCCACGAAGTCGGTCTTCTCCCGGTCAAGCTCGCGCTGCCGGGCAAGCACCGCGCGCTGGGCCGTGATCAAATGTCCCTGAACCAGGCCGTGGGCAAGGTTTCCGCTGACGTGCTGGATCAGCGAGAGTTCCGTGGGGCTCCACACCCGCTCGGCGTACTCACCCGCCAGCCAAATAATGCCAAACGGGCGGTCGCCGTGCCCCAGCGGCACGATAACCGAGGTGCGCAGGCCGGCTTCCCGGGGTGCCGGGTACAGGATGGGGTGGGTATCGGATTCCGGGTCCAGATGGTCCCTCGCCGCGAGCATCTTTCCGTTCTCCCACAGCAGCTTGGCCACTTCGAGGGCCTGCCCCTGCTCCGGGGCAGGAATCCGGGCGCTTGTCCCGGGACGGCTCCAGCAATTCTCCAGTGCGGGTACCCGTTCATCCGGGAAGGTCACCAGCAGCACATGGTCTGCGCCGAAGGCTTCACCGAGCCCGGACACGACGGCGTCGGCCATCACATGCGGATCGTTGGTGGCACGCACCGCTGCAGAGATGATGCGGGTCTTCCCGCGCAGGCTGGCGTTGACCTCCCGGCGGCGGCGTACGGCCAGGGACTCTGCCCGGATCAGGGCTGCCCGGTAGGAGAGTTCGTCGTGGGAGACCGGACTGAGGACAAAATCCGTGATGCCCCTGCGGACCATGTCTTCGACGTCAAGCAGTTCACCGGAAGATATCAGGATGACCGGCGGCCCGGAACCGTCAGCAACGGGCAGCAGCCAGCGCCGCAGGTCTTCTCCGGCGGCGTTCACCGCCTCGGTGTCCACTACCGCCAGGACGGGCAGCGGATCTTCGCCGGCCTCACCGCGCGCAACGGGCCGGAGGGACGCACGGCTCAGGGCTGCTTCAACATCCGCACGCAGCGAGGCATCACCAACGGCGACCAGCGCCGGCAGGGCTTCGCTGAGTCTGTCCGTAGACATCCCCTCATGGGCGGGTGCCGTCGGCATAGCGGCCTTTCGTTCAAAGAGCCCGGATGGATGCGGGCGTTTGCAGTGTATCCCAGGGGACTCCCGTTGCACGTGGTGAAGGGCACATCATTGCGTGTCATTGCGGCCCGGCGGATCACGGGGAATTCACCGCCGCGCGGAGGCGTTATGCCGGGCGCCGCAGATCCGGGGAACTACTAGTCTGGAAGCAGCGCTACTACAGGAAGTTACATAGATGAGCATGGAAGGCGCGGCTTGGAGTTCGCTCTACAAGATCTCCACCGCAAAGGGCAGCGACAGGAAGATTTCACGCGAGACACTCAGGCGGATTCTGGCCTTTGCCTCGCCGTACCGCAGGCAGCTGATTGGGTTCCTGATCCTCTCCACCGGGGGAGCGTTCCTGGCCGTGGCCACACCCGTCCTGGCCGGCGAGGTGGTCAACGCGATCGTGGCCAGTGCCTCGGTTGAGACGGTTATCTGGCTGGCGGTGCTGATCGCCGTGGTGGCAGTGGCCGACGCCGGAGTTTCGCTTGCGACGCGCTGGTTCTCTTCCCGGATTGGTGAACAGGTGATCCTGGACCTGCGTACCGCCGTGTTTGACCACGTGCAGCGGATGCCGATCGCCTTCTTCACGCGCACCCGCACCGGAGCCCTGGTCAGCCGACTCAACAACGACGTCATTGGCGCTCAGCAGGCCTTCAGCGGCACCCTCTCCGGAGTGGTCAGCAACCTGGTGGCACTGATCCTCACGCTGATCGTGATGCTGACAACCTCCTGGCAGGTCACGATCCTGGCCATGCTGCTGCTTCCGGTGTTCCTGATTCCCGCGCGGCGGATGGGAAGCCGCCTGGCGGCGCTGCGGCGTGAAGCCGCGAATCACAACGCTTCCATGGGCACCCAGATGACCGAACGCTTCTCCGCCCCCGGAGCCACGCTGGTCAAGCTGTTCGGCCGGCCGGACCAGGAATCCACGGAGTTCGCCGTCCGTGCGGCCAGGGTCCGGGACATCGGCGTGAAGACAGCCATGATGCAGACGGTCTTCGTGACCGCCCTGACTCTTGTCTCGGCACTGGCACTGGCGCTGGTTTACGGTCTGGGCGGCTGGTTCGCCCTCAACGGGACCCTGAACACCGGTGACGTGGTGACGCTGGCGCTGCTGCTGACCAGGCTTTACGCACCGCTTACCTCACTGGCGAACGCCCGCGTGGAAATCATGAGCGCCGTCGTCAGCTTCGAGCGGGTCTTCGAAATCCTGGACCTCAAGCCGCTGATCCGCGAGAAGGAAAACCCCGCGCCGGTTCCCAATGGTCCGCTGGGTGTTGAGTTTGAGGACGTCACTTTTGCCTACCCGACGGCGGACAAAGTGTCGCTGGCCTCCCTCGAGGACGTCGCCGTGCTGGACAGCCGGGGAGGTGAGGATGTTCTGCACAATGTCTCCTTCCGGGTTGAACCCGGGCAGACCGTGGCCCTGGTGGGCAGCTCCGGTGCCGGCAAGTCGACGATCGCCCAGCTGCTTTCGCGGCTTTACGACGTCGACACCGGTGCGGTGCGGTTCTCCGGCACGGACGTCCGTGACCTGAGCTTCGAAGGTATGCGGTCCGCCCTGGGCATGGTCACGCAGGACGGGCACCTGTTCCACGAAACCATCCGCTCCAACCTGCTGCTGGCTAATCCCGGGGCCAGCGAGGAGGAGATCTGGGACGCGCTGCGCCGGGCACGCCTGGAGGACCTGATCCGGTCCCTGCCTGACGGTCTGGAGACCATGGTGGGGGAGCGCGGTTACCGGCTCTCCGGCGGTGAGCGCCAGCGCATGACGATCGCCCGGCTGCTTCTCGCGCAGCCCCGAATCGTGGTTCTGGACGAGGCAACGGCTGCACTGGACTCGACCTCGGAAGCTGCAGTCCAGGCAGCCCTGACCGAAGCGCTGCAGGGACGCACCGCCGTCGTCATTGCACACCGGCTCTCCACGATCCGCAATGCGGACCGGATCCTGGTGATCGAGGACGGACGCATCGCCGAGCAGGGCACCCACACGGAGCTGCTGGCCAAGGGCGGACGCTACGCCGAGCTCTACAACACCCAGTTCGCAGCCGCGGAGCCTGAGGCGCTGAGCGGGCCGGCGCCCGGGCAGTAGCAGGCTCCTTCCCGGGACAGCGGAGGTCACCCGGGTGGCTGCAGCAAATATAAAAAAGTGCCCCCGGCCGGAATCGAACCGACGACCTGCCCTTTAGGAGAGGGCCGCTCTATCCTACTGAGCTACGGAGGCGAGCCGCCGGCGTCCGGCAGCGATAAACAGCTTACCTGTTTTCGGCAGCAGGTGCCCCGCGGCCTGCGGGGACACGCGGCTACGGCTTTGGTGCGGGTGCCGCGTCCTTGCCCCCGGCATCTTCCAGCCGCTGCAGGTAGGTGTTGTAGGCCTGCCGCATTCCAACGAGGAAGCTGTGGACCGTTTCCAGCTCCGCTTCCGAGTACCGGTCCATGACCTCGGTGGTCAGCGCTCCCAGCGGTCCGAAGTAGGCGCCGGCCAGTTCGCGGGCCAGGGGCTCGAAGTGCAGGGTGACTTTCCGCCGGTCTGATTCCGAGCGGGTGCGGTGGATATGGCCGATCTGCTCAAGCCGGTCAATGACGGCGGTAGTTGCTCCCGTGGAGGTGCCCAGCAGGGTGCTCAGCCGTCCGGCGGTGAGGGGAGCGCCGCGCATCTCGGCTTCCATGACCAGTGTCAGGGCACGCATGTCTGTGGAGTTCAGTCCGTGGTTATGGGCGAAGGCGTCCGCCACGAGCTGGCCGTCCAGGCCCATTCCCCGGACAGCCTCCACAATCTGGCGCCGCAGCGCGTTCATCTCCACCCCCACATAGTAGCTCCACGTTGAAGTATCTCTAAATAAGAGATACTTTGTTCTCTAGTTACTTGCTTTCAACACCTATACCTCTGGAGTACCCCATGAGCGCGAAGATAGTTAAGTCGGCAAGGGCGGCGTTGGTAACGCTGTTCCTGGGCCTGGTGGTGATCGTGGGGCTTTTTGCCATACCGGTCCCCGAAAACGAGTCCTCGACCGTGGGCCAGCTGAGTGACAAATACCAGGTCACCCAGGTGCAGGAACTGCTCAAGGAGTTCCCTGAAGCGCAGCAGTCCACCGCGCTGATTGTGGTTTCGCGCGAAGACGGCGGCGAAATGAGCGAGACGGACATTGCAGGCATTGCCGAAATCAGTGCGGCCGCAACAGACGCCGGCGTCGAGGCCCCTCCCGCCCAGGTTCCCCAGCTGGTCTCTGAAAACGGCGTAGTCGCGATCATTCCGGTCACGCTTCAGGCTGCCGCCGACGACGGCGATGCCGTGGGCGAAGAGGTCGCGGCCCTGCGCGAGGCCGTCAGCGAGGCAGCTCCGGAGGGAATCAAGGCCGAACTCACCGGCGGCGCTGCGTTTACCGCCGATCTGGCCGGCGTTTTCGCCGGAGCCAACTTCACGCTCCTTGCCGTGACCGCTTCGGTGGTGGCGCTGCTGCTGATCGTCACTTACCGCTCGCCGTGGCTGTGGATCGTCCCGCTGGCGATCGTTGCCGCCACCGAACAGCTCTCCCTGCGCATGGTGGACGTACTGGCCCCGCTCGTCGGGATTGAAGTGGATCCTTCCGCCGTGGGTATCACCAGCGTCCTCGTCTTCGGTGCGGCGACCAACTACGCCCTGCTGCTCATCGCCCGTTACCGGGAAGAGCTGCGCGTCCATGACAGCGTTTACGCCGCGATGGGCAAGGCCCTGAGCCGCACCCGTGAAGCGATCATCGCCTCCGGCGGCACCGTCATCCTGGCGCTGCTGACCCTGCTCTTCACCGACACCATGAGCTACCGAGGGCTGGGCTTCTCGGCAGCCCTTGGCATTGTGTTTGCCATCCTCAGCGCGCTCTTCCTGCTGCCCGTGGCTCTGGTGCTGCTGGGCCGCAAGCTGTTCTGGCCGTTTGTGCCCAAGGTCGGAGACCCGGCACGCGAAGGCAAGTTCTGGGGCAAGCTGGGTGAGGCAACGGCACGCCGCCCGAAGACGATCGCCGGCATCGCCGTCGTTGTTCTGCTGGTCATGGCCAGCGGCCTCTTCAGTGCCAAGATCGGCCTGAGCGAGAACGAACAGTTCACGGACAAGCCGGAAGCCGTGACTGCTGCGGAGACGCTGTCCGAAGGATTCGCTGCGGGCAGCACCTCCCCGGTGATTGTCCTGGTGAACTCGGATGAGGCAGAGGCCGCAACGGAGACGCTTGGCTCCCTGGAGGGCGTGGACAGCGCCTCCATCACTGACGAGCACGACGGGCTGACCCGGATCGACCTGATCAACTCCTACGAAGCAGGAACCGGGGAATCGAACGACTTCATCCGGGATCTGCGCGCTGAGCTCGCGGAAACCCCGGACTACGGGGCCCTGGTTGGCGGCGAAGCTGCCGAGCGGGTGGACCAGCTGGATGCGAACACCCACGACGTGACCCTGGTGGTCACCCTGGTGATCATCCTGGTGTTCCTGGTGCTGCTGGTCCTGCTGCGCTCTCTTGTTGCACCGTTCCTGCTGGTCGGTTCGGTGCTGCTCACCTTCTTCGCCGCCAGCGGCCTGAGCTGGCTGCTGTTCGTGAATGTCCTGGGCTTCCCGGCCCTGGACACCCTGACGCTGCTGTACAGCTTCCTGTTCCTCGTGGCGCTGGGTGTGGACTACAACATCTTCCTGGTCACCCGGGCCCGTGAGAACGCGGCCACCATGGGCACCAGGAAGGGCATGCTGGCTGCGCTGCGCTCCACCGGCGGCGTGATCACCAGTGCCGGCATCCTGCTGGCAGCAGTGTTCGTGGTCCTGGGTGTCCTGCCCCTGGTTACCCTGACCCAGGTTGGCATCACCGTGGCGATCGGCGTCCTGTTCGACACCCTGATCGTGCGGACCGTGATCGTGCCGGCCCTAGTCTTTGTCCTGGGTGACAAGTTCTGGTGGCCGAGCCGTCCGGGAGCTAAAAACGGCAAGCACGGACGCCACCAGGCTGAGCCCGAGGAGGACCCAGCGGGCGACCGTGAGGATGCTGGCCAGGCCAGCGTCACCGGCCGCTAGCTCCGCAGACCCCAGGACGCCGTCAATGACGACGTTCTCCCAGAGATCCGCTATGACAAAGAGGATCGGCGCGGCCCACAATACCCAGCGAAGTGAACGGCGCTGGGTATTGAGGCCGATGATCAGCAGCCAGGCGAATCCGAAGATGAGGGGAAAGAGGGTACCTGCCGTCTTGTGGAGGTAGCTGAGCTGGCCCAGCGCGTCGGCATCCATTGCCGAGCGCAGGGCAGCCAGGTACTCCATGTCGTACCCGCCGATCAGCGAGTCCGGCATGGCCAGGCCACCCGAAAGCTGGGTCATCTGGTTCAGTACCAGCAAGTGGTAGTACCAGAACATAAACAGCGCGGTGGCCGCCGCGGCAATCACGACCAAATTGGCGTTGGTCTTGGCCTGCTGCGGCGTCCGCTGCGTTGTTGAACTGGCAGGGAGCTGCGGCCCCGCCGGAAGTTGTGCCTTGTCGCCGTGCTTGGCGGCGCGCTGTGCCGGAGTTTTACCCATGCCTCCAGTATGGCGGAGGGGCGCACGGGCCGTCCCGGACCCCGTCAGGGGAGAGGACGGTTTAGGCTATCGCCCATGAGTGCCAATGCCACAGAAGAAGATTTCGCCCTGGCCGAGTCCCTGGTCCGCGAGGCCGGGGCCCTGGCCCTGGCCATGCGCCGGGAGGGACTGACCGGCAAACAGAAAACCTCCGTGTCCGACGTCGTGACGGCGGCGGATCAGGCAGCGGAAGAGCTGGTCCTCGAGACCCTGCGCCGGCAGCGGCCCGAAGACGGGATCCTGGGCGAAGAAGGCGCCAGCCACGAAGGAACGTCGGGGCGGACCTGGGTCATTGATCCGGTGGACGGCACCTACAACTTCCTTTCCGGTTCCACTTACTGGTGTTCCGCCCTGGCCCTGCGCACCGGTGACGGGAGCCCGGCGGATGAGGATCCCCGGGTTCTGCTGGGCGCGGTCTACCAGCCGCAGGAGGACCGGCTCTGGCTGGGCG
This sequence comes from Arthrobacter sp. 3Tela_A, assembly GCF_049311025.1. Classification (NCBI taxonomy): domain Bacteria; kingdom Bacillati; phylum Actinomycetota; class Actinomycetes; order Micrococcales; family Micrococcaceae; genus Arthrobacter; species Arthrobacter sp. 3Tela_A. The sequence goes on along the minus strand of NZ_JAXIOM010000037.1, from coordinate 6,782 downwards.
GCCCCGGACAGGGCGCCACCCTGAACGGCGAGCCGCTGGCACCGCTGCCAGACACGGACCTGGACCGGCTCAGCGCGGGAACGTACCTGCATCCGACCTGGCTCCAGCGTGAAGACGTGGCCGGTCCCTGGATTAGGGCTGCGGCAGGTGCTGCCACCCTGCGGATGCTCGGGTCCGGCTCCTGCGACCTGGGGTCGGTGGCCTCGGGCCGGCTGGGTGCCTGGTTCCAGCACAGCTGTCCGGAGTGGGACTGGCTGCCCGGAAAGGCAATCGTTGAGGCCGCCGGGGGTACAACTGCAGTGCTGGAGGTCAACGGGTTCCGCTGGCACATCGCCGGTCCGGCGGCTGCAGTCCGTGAGATCCAGCACCGGCTGGCCGGAAGCTAGGGGCCCCGGGCCGGCCGGGCGCAAACCGCGTCCGGGAAAATGTCCGGGCCAGCACCTAGACTTAAAACCACCATGGACTATCTCTTTGATCCGTACTTTTCCACGCCCGCCAAGACCAAGGCCTCCGCTGACCCTGAAGCGGAAAAGGCCGGGGAAGACGCCGGCCGGAAGGCGGGAGCTGACGCAGCCGGGGCCAGCGGCCACCCCCGTGCCGGTTCCGGGCGCGTCGACGAGGCACGCGCCGCGGATCTTCTGCGCGGGCTGAACCCGCAGCAGGAAGAAGCGGTCAAGCACGCCGGATCCCCGCTGCTAATCGTTGCGGGCGCCGGTTCCGGCAAGACCCGGGTGCTCAGCCACCGGATTGCGTACCTGCTGGCCACCGGACGGTCCAACCCGGGGCAGATCCTGGCCATCACCTTCACCAACAAGGCCGCAGCGGAAATGCGCGAGCGCATCGAGTCCCTGGTGGGCGGTGTAGCCAAGACCATGTGGATTTCCACTTTCCACTCCTCCTGCGTACGGATCCTGCGCCGCGAGGCCAAAGCCGTGGGGATGAACTCCAACTTCTCCATCTACGACTCCGCGGACACCCTGCGCCTGATCACGCTGGTGGCCAAGGGACTGGACCTTGATCCCAAACGGTTCGCGCCCAAGGCCATTGCCAACAAGATCTCCGGCCTGAAGAACGAACTCATTGACGATGAGTCCTACGCCTCCAGCGCCAATTACTCAGATCCGTTCGAGCAGGCCGTGGCCCAGGTCTACACCGGGTACACCCAGCGGATGCGCCAGGCCAACGCCATGGACTTCGACGACCTGATCGCCCAGACGGTGTACATGTTCCGGGCCTTCCCGGGCGTAGCCGAGTACTACCGGCGCCGGTTCCGGCACATCCTCGTGGACGAGTACCAGGACACCAACCACGCCCAGTACGCCCTGGTCCGCGAGCTCGTAGGAGTGGAAGGCGAAGGACACCTGGACATTCCGCCGGCTGAGCTGACCGTGGTGGGCGACTCCGACCAGTCCATCTACGCCTTCCGCGGCGCGGACGTCCGCAACATCGTGGATTTCGAGAAGGACTACCCCTCCGCACGCACCATCCTGCTGGAACAGAACTACCGGTCCACGCAGACCATCCTTTCGGCCGCCAATGCGGTGATCTCCCGCAACCCCAACCGTCCGGAGAAGAAACTCTGGACGGCTGAGGGGGACGGCCCGAAGATTGTTGGCTATGTAGGGGAGAACGAGCACGAGGAAGCCCGCTTCATCGCGGAGGAAATCGACCGGCTGCAGGATGAAGAAAACCTGAGGCCGGGCGACGTCGCCATCTTCTACCGCACCAACGCCCAGTCACGTTCGCTCGAGGACGTCCTGGTGCGCGTTGGCCTGCCGTACAAGGTGGTTGGCGGCACCCGGTTCTACGAACGCAAGGAGATCAAGGACGCGCTGGCGTACCTGCGCGTGCTGGTGAACCAGGACGACGTCGTGAACCTGCGCCGGATCCTGAACGAACCCAAGCGCGGCATCGGTGACCGCGCGGAGTACTCGGTGGCGGCCCTCGCCGAACGCGAGCGGATCAGCTTTATGGCCGCCCTGCGCCGAGCCGAGGACGCACCGGGCCTGGCGACGCGCTCGCTGAACGCGGTCAACGGCTTCGTGAAGCTGATCGATGACTTGGCTGAGGTGGCAACGGGTTCCGGGGCGTCCGCTGCCCTGGAAGCGGTGCTGGAACAGACCGGCTACCTGGCCCAGCTGCGCTCCAGCTCCGATCCGCAGGACGAGTCCCGGGTGGAGAACCTGGCGGAACTGGTCGCCGTCGTACGCGAATTCGAACGCGACAACCCGGAAGGAACCCTGGAGCAGTTCCTGGAACAGGTCTCCCTGGTGGCGGACGCGGACCAGATCCCGGACGCCCCGGAAGGATCGGCCGAGGAAGTGGCAGCCGCCGTCGAGGAATCCCGCCGGCAGGGCGTGGTGACTCTGATGACCCTGCACACCGCCAAGGGCCTTGAATTCCCCGTGGTCTTCCTGACCGGCATGGAACAGGGCATCTTCCCGCACCAGCGCTCGGCCACGGACCCGGCTGAACTTGCCGAGGAACGGCGCCTGGCCTACGTGGGCCTTACCCGCGCCCGGCAGCGGCTCTACCTCACCCGCTCCGAGGTCCGCAGCATGTGGGGCCAGAGCCAGTACAACCCGGCCAGCCAGTTTGTGGGGGAGGTGCCCTCCGAACTCATCGAATGGAAGCGCGAAGGCATGGACCGGCCCACCTGGGGCGGCGGAAGCATCACCTCCAGCCGGTACAGCGGATCGCACTGGGGCGCCGGATCGGCGTCGTCCACCGGCGGGAGCATCGCCGCCGCACCCGTCTCCAAGGCGATGGGCCGCGTCCAGCCGCAGAAGGAAGTCATTTCGGTTGCGGTGGGGGACAAGGTCAACCACACCTCCTTCGGCCACGGCCAGGTGCTCGCCGTGGAAGGTTCAGGGGACAAGACCGTGGCGAAGGTGAAGTTCGACGTCGGCGAGAAGCGCCTGCTGCTGCGTTACGCCCCGCTGACCAAGGAGTCATAACACAGCCTCAGGCCCATAGCGGACAGGCCGGTTCTTCTACAAACTGTCGAACTGTGCCCTTCGTCACTAAAGCGGTAGTCTGTGGTGGGCCCCCGGTGCTAAGGGACTAAAGTGCCATTGGGGCAGCCCGGCTCGACGCATCTGCTTCTTGATCAGCTGATCAATATGTAAACCTACTTCGACGTAGAAGGACACTAGCCCGTGGACCTGTTTGAATATCAGGCGCGCGATCTGTTTGAGGCGCACGGAGTACCCGTGCTTGCCGGAATCGTGGCGCACACTCCTGAAGAAGCCAAAGCCGCAGCCGAGAAGATTGGCGGCGTTGTAGTCGTCAAGGCCCAGGTAAAGGTTGGCGGCCGCGGCAAGGCCGGCGGCGTCAAGGTCGCTAAGACCGCTGACGAGGCTTTCGAGCACGCCAGCAACATCCTCGGGATGGACATCAAGGGCCACACGGTCAAGAAGGTCATGATCGCCCAGGGTGCGGACATCGCCGAGGAGTTCTACTTCTCCGTCCTGCTGGACCGGGCCAACCGCAACTACCTGGCCATGTGCTCGGTTGAAGGCGGCATGGAAATCGAGCAGCTCGCCGTCGAGCGCCCCGACGCCCTTGCCCGCGTCGCCGTGGATCCGGCAGTTGGCATCGACCAGGCCAAGGCCGAGGAAATCGTCGACGCAGCCGGCTTCGCTCCGGAACTGCGCGAAGGCGTCATCAACGCCATCATGAAGCTCTGGGACGTCTTCACCAAGGAAGACGCAACCCTCGTGGAGGTCAACCCGCTGGTCAAGACCGGCGCAGGCGACATCGTTGCCCTGGACGGCAAGGTCTCCCTGGACGAGAACGCTGACTTCCGCCAGCCCGGCCACGCCGAGCTGGAAGACAAGGACGCAGCTGACCCGCTGGAAGCCAAGGCCAAGGCCAACGACCTGAACTACGTCAAGCTCGACGGCGAAGTTGGCATCATCGGTAACGGTGCCGGCCTGGTTATGTCCACGCTCGACGTCGTTGCCTACGCCGGCGAAAAGCACGGCAACGTCAAGCCCGCCAACTTCCTGGACATCGGCGGCGGAGCCTCGGCATCCGTTATGGCCGCAGGCCTGGACGTCATCCTCAACGATGAGCAGGTCAAGTCCGTCTTCGTGAACGTCTTCGGCGGAATCACCGCCTGTGACGCCGTTGCCAACGGCATCGTCAAGGCCCTGGAGATCCTCGGCGACGAGGCCAACAAGCCGCTGGTCGTCCGCCTGGACGGCAACAACGTCGAGGAAGGCCGCCGCATCCTGGCCGAGGCCAACCACCCGCTGGTTACCCTCGCAACCACCATGGACAACGGCGCCGACAAGGCTGCCGAGCTCGCCAACGCAGCTCGCTGACCGAGCCGATCCCCAGAAAGAGAATTCACATATGTCTATCTTCTTGAACAAGGACTCCAAGGTCATCGTTCAGGGCATCACCGGCGGCGAAGGCACCAAGCACACCGCCCTGATGCTCAAGGCCGGGACCCAGGTTGTGGGCGGCGTCAACGCCCGCAAGGCCGGCACCACCGTGACCCACGGCGATGTTGAGCTTCCGGTGTTCGGCACCGTGGCCGAGGCAATGGAAAAGACCGAGGCTGACGTCTCGATCGTCTTCGTCCCGCCGGCCTTCACCAAGGACGCCGTGATGGAAGCCATCGACGCAGGCATCGGCCTCGTTGTGGTCATCACCGAAGGTGTTCCCGTACAGGATTCCGCCGAGTTCTGGGCCCACGCCCAGTCCAAGGTCGACGCCGACGGCAACCAGGTCACCCGCATCATCGGCCCGAACTGCCCCGGCATCATCACCCCGGGCGAAGCCCTGGTCGGCATCACCCCGAACAACATCACGGGCAAGGGCCCGATCGGCCTCGTATCGAAGTCCGGCACCCTGACCTACCAGATGATGTACGAACTGCGCGACCTTGGCTTCTCCACCGCCATTGGCATCGGCGGCGACCCGATCATCGGCACCACGCACATCGACGCCCTCGCAGCCTTCGAAGCTGACCCCGAGACCAAGGCGATCGTGATGATCGGCGAAATCGGCGGCGACGCCGAAGAGCGCGCAGCCGACTTCATCAAGGCCAACGTCACCAAGCCGGTTGTCGGCTACGTCGCAGGCTTCACCGCTCCCGAAGGCAAGACCATGGGCCACGCAGGCGCCATCGTCTCCGGTTCCGCAGGAACCGCACAGGCCAAGAAGGAAGCCCTCGAAGCAGCAGGCGTGAAGGTCGGCAAGACGCCGTCCGAGACCGCCGAGCTGCTGCGCGAAGTCTTCGCTTCGCTCTAAGCTCCACCAGCACACACCCCCGTGCCCGGATTTTTCCGGTGCACGGGGGTTTTGTGCGTCCATCTTCAGAAAGACACGACAGCTACATGAGTTCCAACCCAGCTTCCCCCGCGGTACCGGCAGATCACCGCCGGGCACTGCGCCGGGCCACCTGGATCGCTACCCTGGGAGGTTTCCTCTTCGGGTATGACACCGGCGTGATCAACGGGGCGCTGCCCTACATGCAGGACGACCTGGGCCTGACGCCGTTCACGGAGGGCCTGATCACCTCCAGCCTCCTCTTCGGCGCGGCCTTCGGCGCCGTAGGTGCCGGACAGCTTGCTGACCGGCTGGGCAGGCGCCGGCTGCTCCTGATCCTCGCCGTCGTGTTCATGCTCGGTGCCGCCGGTACCGCTGCGGCGCCCGGGATCGGGTTTATGGTCTTGGCCCGCGTAGTCCTGGGCCTGGCAGTGGGCGGCGCTTCCGCCGTCGTACCCATGTTCCTGGCCGAGCTTGCTCCCGCATCCCGCCGCGGCCAGCTGGTGACCCGGGACCAGCTCATGATCGTCACCGGACAGCTCGCCGCCTTCGTCTGCAACGCAGTGATCGGCAACCTCTGGGGCGAGGAAGGCAACGTGTGGCGCTGGATGCTCCTGGTGGCCACCCTTCCGGCAGTAGCACTGTGGATCGGCATGCACTTTGTGCCCGAAAGCCCACGCTGGCTGGGGTCGAAGGGCAGGTACGCGCAGATGCTCGAAGCGCTGCAGAAGATCCGCAGCGCCGAAGAAGCGCAGGCGGAGTATGAGGAGATCAAGGGACTCGCCGGCACTTCACGCACCGGGCGGCTGAAGGACTTCGCCGAGCCGTGGCTGCTGCGCGTCCTGCTGATTGGCATGGGCCTGTCGATCGTGCAGCAGATTACCGGGGTGAACGCGATCATCTACTACGGCACGCAGATCCTGGCCGACGCCGGATTCGGCACGGAAGCCGCGCTGACCGCGAACATCGCCAACGGTGTCGTCTCTGTCGCCGCTGCCCTGCTCGGCATCTGGCTGCTGGGAAAGGTGGCCCGCCGGGCCATGCTCATCACCGGCCTGCTCGGCACCACCAGCACGCTGGCGCTCATTGGCGCAGCCTCGATCCTGATGCCCGAAGGCACCGCCCGCGGTTTCACCGTGCTGTCGCTGACCGTCCTGTTCCTGGCCTTCCAGCAGGGCGCAGTTTCCCCGGTGACGTGGCTGATGCTTGCGGAGATCTTCCCGCTGCGGGTCCGCGGCCTGGGCATAGGCCTGTCCGTGTTTGTGCAGTGGATGGCCAACTTCGCTGTCGGGTTCTCCTTCCCCATGCTGATGGCCGCCCTGGGGATTTCCAACACGTTCTTCATCTTCGTGGCCCTGGGCATCTGCGCCGTGCTGTTCGTCCGGCGGTTTATGCCTGAGACCCGCGGACTGTCCCTGGAAGAGCTCGAGCTGAAGCTGCGCAAGGCTTAGCCTGGGCGCGGTCCGGGTGCCCGGGGCGGGCCCCCCCCCCCCCCCCCCCCC